>CAYOTJ010000057.1:0-12176 GCA_964406855.1 uncultured Saprospiraceae bacterium | reverse complement strand
GGCAGCTCGTAGGCGCGCAGCGCCAGCAACAGCCATTCGCGCGGGGTTTGAGGCGAGGGGGTCATGCGCCGTATAGGTTTTCCCAAATGACTTTGACGCCCAGGGCGATGCACAGCAGCGACGACAGTACCGTGAGCATACTGCGGGCGCCCTGGCTCAGGTTGAGCTTGCGGGAAAAGGGCAGGCTAAACACCCCCGACGCCAAGAGCATGCCCGCAATGGACCCCGCCCCGAAGACAAGCAGGTAAGCAATGCCGTCGAAGCTGCTCTTGAGGTTGGCCATTACGGCCAGCACCAGCGCGCCGCTGCCCGCCAGACCGTGTACCAACCCTACCCCATAGGCCAGTCGGTGGGTGTGGGGCTCGTGCTGATGGTGGGCCTGCTGATGATAGCGTTCGTGTTGCCAGGTTTTTACCATGCGGTGTACGCCTAAGATGACGAGCATAAGGCCCACCCCGGCTTCAAAGTAGCCAAAGGCGGCGTCGGTGATGGCCACCCGCGCCATGATCATCAGCAGCCCGATGGCTAAGATGGTAGAAGTATGCCCCAGCCCCCAGTAGACGCCGTCTTTGACGGACTCCCATACCGAGCGCCGCCGCGTGACGATGCTGCTGACGGCCAGCAGGTGATCGACCTCAAAGGCGTGGGTAAAGCCCACCACGGCGGCAAACAAAAGAGGAAATGCGGTCTCCATAGGCTAAAGTTGGTAAAATGCTAATCGATGATTGCCCGTATCCGCTACCGCCAACAGGCCGCCCTCGCCCGCAGACAGGGCAAAGGGCCAGTACAGGTTGGCGTCGGTGCCCATGACGGTCTCGGCGTTTTCGCTGCCGGTATGGAAGTCGGGTTTGCCCAACAGGCCATCGGCTGCGGGGCTGTTGTGGGCAGGCCAGGCGCTAAAGCGCAGTATGCGACTGTTGCCGGTATCGGCCACTAATAAGCCGCCATCGCTGAAGGCGCTGTCGTAACACCAACTCAGGGTGTGGGCCCCGGGGTAGAGGCCGTACTGGTTTTGCCCGTTGCTGTGGAGATCGGGCTGACCAATGATTATGGCAGCTTTTTCGGTGAGGGCGTCGCGCCAATGTCGCCACAGCAGCACCCGGTAGTATTGGGTGTCGGTGATGGCTAAGGCGCCGTCGGGGCTGATTTTTACGGAATAAGGCCAGATGGTGTCTTCATTTTCGTAGTCGCGGGTAGTAAAATCGGGCTTGCCCAGCACGGCGTCGGCATGGGCGTAAGACCGGGTGGGTATGCGCTCAAAAAAGAGGGCGCGCCGGTTGCCGGTATCGGCTATCCATAAGCTTTCGCCGTCGCTGAAGACGCCATAAGGCCAATACAGCGACTGCCCCGTAGGCAGCGCGCCTACGCCGCCTACATTGGGCTGGTTGTGCCCGAAGTCGGGCTGCCCCAGTACCACATCGGCGGGCTGCCCATTGCGCACGGGAAAGGTATGCCAAATGAGCACCCGGTGGTTCCAGGCATCGGCTACGATGAGGCGGCGCCCATCCGACCATACTCCCGAGGGGTATTGCAGGGTTTGGGCCGAAGCGTCGCCCCCGGCATTGCGGCCGGCCGCATCGGCCGTATCCTGGCCCAATACCAGATCGGGCTCCTGATGGAGTTGATGCGGCAACCGATGCCAGATAAACACCCGGTTGCGGCCCGTATCCGACACGGCCAAGCCCCCGCCCGCATACAGGCATACGCCCCGGGGCGCCAGCAGGAGCATCCCTTCCGGCCCCCGAAACCAGCGCGGTTGGGGGGCGGCCGCGCCTTCAGGAGCGGCGGCGGCCTGGGTAGGCGGCGCTGCCTTTTTTAAAGTAATGTTGAGGATAGAGTCGCTCACGAGCTGTTTTTTTAGCAGATGCGAGGCAACTGTTCGCCAACAGGCATATTAACTACCCGGCGGCCGCCAATGCGGCTGTGGTACAGTACCTGCCGGGGGTGTTCGGCCGTCACACTGCCGATGATGGCGGCGTGGCGGCCCTTATCGTCTTCGCGCAGCACTTCGAGGGCCGCCTCGGCGGCCTCGGGCGCCACAAAGGCCAGGAATACGCCCTCGTTGGCCACATAGAGCGGATCGAGCCCCAATAGTTCGCAGGCGCTGCTCACTTCGTCGAGCACGGGTATGCCCTTCTCCTGTAGGTCGATGCCCAATTGAGTATCGCGGGCCAGCTCGTTCAGCACGGTGGCCACGCCGCCCCGGGTGGGGTCGCGCAGCAGATGCACCTCCGGGCCGCAGGCGTCGAGCAGCCGGGCTACGGTATGGTTGAGGTTGGCGGTATCGCTCACCATGGTGGTTTCAAACTCCAAGCCCTGGCGCACGCTCAATATGGCTACGCCATGAGTGGCTATGGGGCCGCTGACGATGATCTGGTCGCCGGGCTGCACCCGAGCCTTCCGGATGTCGGCCCGGGGGTGCATAACGCCCACGCCGCTGGTATTCACAAACACTTTGTCGCCCTTGCCGCGCTCTACCACCTTGGTGTCGCCCGTAACGATGCTGACGCCGGCGCTTTCAGCCGCAAACTTCACCCCCAGCAACACCTCCCAAAACTCGGTCATGGGCAGGCCCTCCTCTAAGATGAAGGCCAAGGAAAGGTAGCGCGGTATGGCGCCGCACATGGCTAAGTCATTAACTGTGCCGTTTACCGCCAGCTCGCCTATGTTGCCGCCCGGAAAAAAAATGGGCGAAATGACATAGCTGTCCGTTGAAAAGGCCAACCTACCGGCCTCCACTTCAAAAGCAGCCCCGTCGTGATGCTCGTCGAGGAGCTCATTGCGCAACAGATCGAAGACGCCGCTCTCCAACAATCGGTTGGTCAGCAGCCCCCCGCTGCCATGCCCCATGGTAATGATGTCGAAGTCGAGCTTCGGCATAGGGCACTGCAATTGCATTTTTATCCTGTCCATACTAAAAGTACAAAGTAAAGGCTAAGCGCGCAAAAAAGGGCGTGCCTGGCGTAAAGTGAATTTCCTCTACGGGCTCAGGCTCGTCGAAGAGCCGGCTCTCGGTAGCAAACTGGGTTTCCTTCCACTGCGTATTGGCTATGTTCTGGATGTTGAGCCCCAGTTCCCAGCGCTCGCGGGCGTAGTTGAGTTGCAAATCGGTCACAAAGTAGCCCTCGGCTACGATGGAGTTGTCTTCATTGGCCGGCCGATTGGCTAAGTAGCGGTAGCGCAACGAGCCGCTGAAACCCTTCAGCCCGCTCATCGTCAGGCCGCCTACGGTGGTGAAGGTGGGCGCCAGCGGAATGTAGTTTCCACCCTTTGGGTCTTCCACCGAGCGCGGGTCGGTCCAGTTTACATCCACGTCGGCAAAGAGCCAGTTGGTGAGCTGGTACCGAGCCGCCAGGTCAAAGCCATAGCGACGGGTTTTGCCGCTGGGCTCCACTACGCCGGCATCGCCCACATACACAAACTCCTGGTCGAGCCACAGGTACCAAAAGGCCGTGTTGATGAACAACTGAGGGGTGGGTTTCCAGTTCCAGCCCAGGTCGGCGCCATAGGCTGCCGGCAGAATGTCGCGCCCATCCTGGGGCACTACCACCCGGGTGTCGTTGGAGTGGAAGCCCCTGCCGGTGTTGAGGTACAACTGGTGGCGTTCATTGGGGGTATACGAGAGGTTGATCTTGGGCGACACGATGCCGGCATTGGCTTCGCGGCGCATATTGTCCATCAGCTTATCGGTATAGGCATTAAAGAAGAGGTCGTAGCGCAACCCCACTTCAGCCGAGAAGTAGCGCGAGAAATTCAGCTCCTGGCTCGCAAAAACCGCTGCATTGACCTCGTCTACATCCCCAAATTGCAATTGCTCTTCGGTGATGGTCCGGTTGCGGGTATTGGCCAGCTCCACATCCCGCACCTGATCCTGGCGGTATTGCACCCCTACCACGCTGCGGCCATTTACGCCGCCTAAGCTGCTGGGCACGGCATAGCTGCCATTGTAGCCAAAGAGGTTGCGACCTTCGCGCTGTTTTATCTGGTCGCCATTTACGGGGTCATCCAAGAAAAAGGTGAAGTTGGAAAAAAGCTCAAAATCATAGCGACTGAAGAAGACCTGATTTTTCAGCAGCCCGCCATTGGCCGTCTGGGTTAGCCATTGGGCGTTGAGGTTGCTACGCGAGGTTTCGCCCCCCTCGGTGGGGTCTATCGAACCAAAAAAAGAGATCAGGCCCGATTCCACGGCCCGGTCGGGTATCTGGCCCGAGTGGTTCCAGCGCGACCAAAAGTGGGAGGCCGTCAGCGTCATACGGGTGCGCGGGCTGAGGTCGCCGCTGTAACGGCCCTGCACATTCACCCGATTGAAGTACTGGGGCGCGTCGAAGTAGCTGTCGGAGTAGCTGTACTCTGCGGCCACATAAGCCGTCTGGTTGCGCTCGCGGGCAGCCTGCCCCAGCAGATTGAGGCCCACCACGCCCCGAGCGGTTCCGTACTGTCCTGCTTCGGCCTTCACAAAGCTGCGCTCCAAGCTTTCGCGGGTGCGGAAGTCTACCCAGCCGGCCGTCACGAAGTTGCCCTTATCGGCCCGGTACGGCCCCTTTTCAAAGTCTACGCGCTCTACCAGCTCGGGTATGATGAAGTGCAGGTCGGCGTAGCCCTGGCCGTGGGCGTGGCTCACCATATTTACGGGCATCCCGTCTACGGTGAGCTGAATGTCGGTGCCGTGGTCGATGTCGAAACCCCTGAGGAAGATTTGCTCAGCCTTGCCGCCGCCCGCATGCTGCCCCATAAACAGGCCGGGCACCATGCGCAGTATCTCCTGAGAGTTCAGTATAGGGCGCAGCCGTATATCTAACCGGCTTACTGCCTGGTTGCGGTGCGCGCCATAGGCCTGCACCGTTACGGCTTTCAGGTCTATGTTGCTGCGCTTGAGCAGTATGGTCATGTTGCCGGCGGCGTTCTCGCCGGCCGTCGCTTGTTGTGCATAAGGCTCATAGCCTAAATAAACTACCTGTATCTTGTAGCTTTGGCCAGCCGCCAGTTGGCGTATTACAAAGGCGCCATTGTCGGCAGTCACCGCCCCTTGGTCGCCGTCGTTCAGCAGCACGGTGGCCCCGCTCAGCGGCTGTCGGGTGGCCTCATCCAGCACCCGGCCGCTCAGGGCGGCCTTTTGGCTCCAGGCGGTTACGCCCAAGGCCAGCAAAAAGAAAAAAGTAATGCTTGTTTTCATCAGTCTAAGCGGTTATGTTGTCTATAGCTTGCGAAAAGTGATAGTAGGCGGCACACGCGCCTTCCGACGACACCATCGGGGCCCCCAGCGGGTTCTGCGGCGTGCACTTTTTGCCAAACTGCGGGCATTCGTGCGGCTTCTTGATGCCCTTCAGCACCAGCCCGGCTATACATTCGTCGCTCTCCGGCGCCCGCTCAATATCGATGGCAAACTTCAGGTTGGCGTCATAGGCCGCAAACTCCGGGCGCAACTCATAGCCGCTCAGCGGTATGTTGCCTATCCCCCGCCATTCGCGGTCGCTCACCCCAAACACCTGCTCAATTACCTTGCGCGCCTCGGGGTTGCCCTCAGGCTTCACCACCCGGCTGTACTGATTCTCCAACCGATGCTCGCCCCGCTCCAATTGCCGCACCGTCATCAGTATGCCCTGCACCAAGTCTACTGGCTCAAAACCCGTCACCACTATAGGTATCCGGTAGCGCTCCACCAGCGGCCCGTACTCATCTACACCCATGATGGTGCACACGTGGCCGGCCGCCAAAAACGCCTGTATGTGCGAGTCTGGGTCGTTCATCACCGCCTCTATCGCCGGCGGCACCAGCACATGCGAGGTCAGGATCGAGTAGTTGGTCGCCCCCGCCCGCTGCGCATGCAATACCGATAGCGCGTTGGCCGGCGCTGTGGTCTCAAAACCCACCGCAAAAAACACGACCTCCCTATCCGGATGCTCTCGCGCAATCTTCAGCGCCTCCAACGGCGAGTACAAAATCCGCACGTCGGCTCCGGCTGCCTTAGCCTCCAACAGGCTGTGGCGCGAGCCCGGCACCCGCAGCATATCGCCATACGAACACAAAATCACACCCTTGTCCAACGCCAGATGCACCGCCTTGTCTATCAGGTGCAGCGGCGTCACGCATACCGGGCAGCCCGGGCCATGCACCATGCGCACCGTGTCGGGTAGCAGTTGCAGAATGCCATTTTTCACCAAGCTGTGGGTCTGCCCCCCGCATACCTCCATGATGGTCCAGGGCCGGGTCGCCGCGCGCTTTATCTCCTCTAAGTAGCGGGCCACCACATCCGCATCGCGGTATTCGGTCATGTATTTCATAGCTGGGTATGTTCTATCAGTTCATCAATTTCGCCTATCTGCGAGAGGTACTCAAAGGTCTTCTGCGCCTCAGCCTCATCCACCACGCTTATCGCTACGCCCACGTGCACCAGCACATAGTCGCCCGATTTAGCGTGAGGCACCATCTCCAAACTCGCCTCTTTTACAATGCTGCCAAATTGCACCTTGGCCATACGCACCAAGCCATCGTACTGATGCTCAATGGATTGAATTTTTCCGGGAATAGCAAGACACATAAGCTCTTCGTATTGCAAATGAAATAATAATCGTTGTTGTATGGCGCCCCATAGCCAGACGAAAGCCTGCTTTTGACATTTCTTCCGGGGCCTACCCCGCATAGCGCCCATTTCCATGAGCATCCTGCGCGGGGTCGCTACGCTGCGGGGCTCGCTCATCGCTCGGCCGGCGCCCTTTGAGGGGGCGCCGTCTGGCGGCTAAGGCCGCCACCCCTCCGCATCGCTAGGCCGGGCGCTAAGCCCCATCCGCCACAACCTCCCAACGGGCTGTATAGGTTCTCCAAGTTAAGACGTTGGAAAACCCTAAGCCTCCACGGCTACCGAGCCAGCCGAGGCGGCTACTTTTAGCCCCCGCTGCTTCCAGCGCCATACCACCAACTGTCCGTAGGCAATGCACTCGTCGTTGGGTGGCAGTTGCCGGTGGAAATAAAGTTTAAACTCCGGTTGCAGCCACTGCCCAATGAGGTCTGTCAGCAGGGCGTTCTGAAATACGCCTCCGCTGAAAGCCAACGCGCCCACGCCCTGCTGCCGGGCGGTAGCGCCTATGAGTTTCACCAACCCCAGATGCCAGCGCGCCGCCGCCACTGCCGCCGTCATGCCCGCATCCAAGTCGGCCAGTAAATGTTGTAATCCGGCCTGCCATCTGCCGCTGCCGCAGGCGTCGGGGGGCGCTATGGCATAAGCTTCAGCCATCCATCCCGCCGGGTCGCCCAAATCCTTTAGCCCCTGCCGCGCCAGGGCTTCCAAACGCATGGCCGCTTCGCCTTCAAAGCTCGTCTTATCGGCCAGCCCCAACAGCGACGCCACCCCGTCGAACATACGCCCGGCGCTGGAGGTCTGCAACCCCGATCCCGACTTCAGCATATTGCCATACAGCGACCATTCTGCGGCCGAAAACCGCGCCCGCAGCCCGTCTTCATGGCCATCG
This sequence comes from uncultured Saprospiraceae bacterium, assembly GCA_964406855.1. Classification (GTDB taxonomy): domain Bacteria; phylum Bacteroidota; class Bacteroidia; order Chitinophagales; family Saprospiraceae; genus JAUMBM01. Next base: position 4,710 of record CAYOTJ010000057.1, on the reverse strand, counting down.
CCCAGCGCATGGCACAGGCTTAGGGCCGATAGCCGGGGTTCGCGGGCCATCTTGTCGCCCAGCAGCCAGGGGAAATACGCCAGATGGCCCACGCGCGTCATGCCCCCACCCGAAAACAGCAAAAACTCGCCTCCCCATATCTGGCCGTCGCTGCCTAAGCCCGTGCCGTCCCACACCACGCCCAGAATGGGCTCCGTAGCTTCCATCAGATCATTTTCACCCAGCACAGCAGCAAAATGTGCTTCGTGATGCTGCACTTTCAATAGCGGCGCCTCCCATTCGGCAGCCAACCGCTCAGCCAACTGGGTCGAGTGATAGCCAGGGTGCTCGTCGGCTACTAAGTAGCGGGGGCGCCACTGCAAAAGCCGCCCAAAGTGCCCCAACATCTGCGCGTAGCGCTCCTGGGCATCATAGCTGCCCAAATCGCCCAAAAAGGGACTCACATAAGTATTGCCCTGATGCTGCCCGGCAAAGGCGCTCTTCATATCGGCGCCAAAGGCCAGCACCGTCGGCTCTTCTGCCACATGGCCCGGCTCTATGAAAGTTGGCGCATAGCCCCGCGAGCGCCGCAGCATGATAAACTGTCGGGTGCGGGGGGTATACTGGGCCACCGAGTCGTCCTGTGGGGCTGTGATCTCTCTGTTATAGCTCAATACGCCGTCGGCAATACCCATCAGATGGCGCTCGGCCTGCTCGTCGGTATAAAAAATAGGCGAACCGCTGAGGTTGCCGCTGGTAGCCACCAAAGGGCGGCCATAGCCTTCGGCCAGCAGCGCCAGCAGGGGCGAATAAGGCAGCATAACCCCCAGCCTATCCAGCCCGGGGGCCAGCGCTTCAGCCGCTATGCCCGAAGCCGGGCGCTCCCGCAGCGCAGCCAGCACAATGGGCGCAGCGGAGCTCTCCAGCAGGGCGCGCTCGTCGTCGTGCAGGTATACGTCGCCTTCCAGCCTGCGGGCATCGGCATACAGTACGGCCAGCGGTTTGGCGGGCCGCCGCTTGCGCGCGCGCAGGGCGGCTATGGCCTGGGGTTGGGTGGCGTCGGTCATCAGTAGAAAGCCGCCCACACCCTTCACCGCCAGCACCGCACCGGCCGCCAATCGGTCTAAGGCATGGGTTAAAGCCTGCCCGTCGGGCGGGCCGCCATTCCAATAAAGGCTTATGCCGCAATCCGGGCAGGAGTTGGTTTGCGAGTAGTAGCGCCGGTCGTCGGGCCGGTCGTATTCGGCCTGGCAGCGCGGGCATAGCACAAAGGGCGCCATAGCCGTGCGGTGGCGGTCGTAGGGCAGGCCCCGCATAATCGAAAAGCGCGGCCCACAAAGGGTGCAAGTGGTAAAAGCGTAGCCGTAGCGGCGGTTGCCCGGCTCCCGGATGTCGCTCCGGCAATCGGCGCACAGCCCAAAATCCGGGGATAGCAATAGCTTTGGCGCAGCACCCGTATCGCTTTGCACAATATCGAAGCCCGAAAAAGAGCAGGGCGCCACCTGGGTCACCTCATGCCGGCTGATGCGCGCCAGCGGAGGCGCCTCGGCCAGCAGGTCGGACATAAAAAGCGCCAGTGCGCCCGCCTCGGCATTGACTTCAATATGTACGCCGTCGGCGGCGTTGTTTACCCATCCGTTCAGGGCATGCCTGCGCGCCAAGCGCCAGACGAAGGGCCTGAAGCCCACGCCCTGCACCTGACCCTGAATGTGGATGTGGTAAGTGGTCATAGCCGCTCAGGATTAAGCCGTGAGCGCTTCTGCCGATTTTTTGGCCGCCACGCGGTCCAGCAGCCACTGGCACCAGGCATCGATGCCCTCTCCATTGGTTGAGGATACGGTGAGCACTTCTATCTCGGGGTTTACGCTGCGCGCATCCTCAACTGCGGCGGCTACGCTAAAGGGAATATAAGGCAGCAGGTCGGCCTTGGAAATCAGCACCATCTCGCTGGTGAGAAACATGCGCGGATACTTGCGGGGTTTGTCGTCGCCCTCCGTAGAGGCCAATAGTGTCACCCGGTAGTCTTCCCCCAGGTCATAGGCGGCCGGGCATACCAAGTTGCCCACGTTTTCGATGAACAGCAGGTCAAGCCCATTCACGTCAAAATGCTCAAACGATTGCAGAATCATCTGGGCCTCTAAATGGCATACCCCATTGGTCACAATCTGCATGGAGGGCACCCCCGCCTCGCGGATGCGGATGGCGTCGCGCTCGGTTTCGAGGTCGCCTACCAACACCGCCATTTTAATTTTATCCTTCAACCGCCGGGCGGTCTCCTGCATCAGGGTTGTCTTGCCGCTACCCGCCGATGAGGTGATGTTGACGAGCAAGGTGCCCTGCGCTTGCATTTTGTCGCGGATGCTTTTGGCCACAAAGTCGTTGGCCTTGAGCAAACTAAGCGTCGTATGGTCGCACTGTATGGCCCCCACTGGAAGGCGATTGGATTTTGCAAATGGCATATTCCCCTATTCTTTGAAAGAAAAAACGAGTCGTTCCCAACAAAGTTAGGTTAAGAGGCTCAACTGTAAAATGATTTTCGGCACTTAGTAAAAGATTCCTAAAACAAACGCATCATTCGGCCGGCGGCGGCTGTATCGCAACCACAAATTCTTCTTCCGTCATCACCTGCACGGTACCCAGCGCCTGGGCTTTTTTGAGCTTGGATCCCGCCTTTTCACCTACCACTAAGATGTCGAGGTTGCCGCTTACGGCGCTCACGTTTTTAGCGCCGGCAGCGGCGGCCTTTTCCTGGGCTTCTTTACGGCTCATGGTCAGTAGCGTACCCGTAAACAGAATGGTCTTGCCCAGAAATGGCCCCTCCGTAGCCGGCATGGGTGGGCGATCATCGTCGGTGGGGATCATATTTACTCCCAGCGCCTCCAACTCGCGCAACATAGCCACATGGGACGCCTCCCGGAAGTATGCCATCACATTCTGGGTAAGGGTGGGCCCCACATCTTTAATGTGTAAGTAACGCTCTTCGTCCCAGTCGGCCAGTTCCAGCACATGCCCTACCCCCGCCACCAACAATTTGCTGGACTTTTACCCCAGATGGTGCACGTACAGGCCGTGCAGCAGCCGCCATACGGGGTTTTGCTTGGCTTTTTCCACCGATGCCCGCAAGTTGGCGGCCGATTTTTCGCCAAAGCCCTCCAATTGGGCTATCTGCTCGTAGTTGAGGCGGTATACATCGGGCAGGGTGCGCAGCCAGCCCAACTCATAGAAGCGCTCTACAATCTGCTTGCCCATGCCTTCTATGTCCATTGCCGACTTGCCGACGTGGAAAATGATGCGTTGCAGGTTCTGGGCGCCGCATACGCAGTTGGGGCAGCGCCAGGCGGCCTCGTCGTCGGGGCGCAGCAGCGCTACGGGTTGGCCGGTGTCGTTTATAGGGCAATGTGTCGGCCAGATGATGGGCTGCTCTGTACCATCTCGCAGTTCATCCAGCGCCTTTACAATATAAGGAATCACATCGCCGGCTCGCTCAATGAGCACGCGATCGCCGAGGCGGAGGTCTTTCTCCCGGATAAAGTCCTCGTTGTGCAGCGAGATCGACCCGATGGTTACGCCGGCTAAGGGCACGGGTTCTACTTTGGCCACCGGCGTGATGGCGCCGGTTTTCCCTACCTGATATTCTACACTCAGCAGCCGGGTAGTGGCCTGCTTGGCGGCAAATTTGTAGGCGATGGCCCAGCGCGGGTGGTGCGCTGTGTACCCCGACCGCTCCTGCAGCACCCGATCGTCTACTTTTATCACCATGCCGTCAATCTCGTAGGGATAGGCTTCCCTACGGGCTTCCCAGCCTTTGATGAAGGCCATCACCTCTTCAATACCATTGCAGCGACGGCGCTCATCGCCATCGGCCGGTGTTTTGAAGCCTAAGGCTGCCAGCGCATCGAGGCTTTCGTAATGGGTAGCAAATCTATTGAGGCCATTCTGCCCATCTGCTGTTTCCGCAAACCCCAGGGTATACACAAAGGCCTCCAACCCCCGGTCGGCCACCTCTTTGGGGTCTTTCATGCGCAGGCCCCCAGTAGCGGTATTCCTCGGATTAGCAAACAAGGGCAGCCCCGCATCGGCCCGCTCCTCATTGATGCGTCCAAAGCTGTCTTTCCGGATCACTACCTCGCCGCGCAGCTCTACGCGGGCAATGCCTAAGCGGCTAAACTCCGCGCGCAGCGGTATGGATCGGATCACGCGGGCATTGGGCGTTATTTCTTCGCCTATGGTTCCATTGCCCCGGGTGGCGGCCCGAGTCAGCAGGTCGTTTTCATATACCAGCGCGATGGAGCCTCCGTCAAACTTAGGCTCCACGGCATAGGCAATCACCGCCTCAGCCGGCATATTGAGCAGGCGTTTGAGCTGTTGGTCGAACTCCCGCAAGTCTTCGACGTTGTAGCTGTTGCCCAACGACAACATGGGCGTCAGGTGGGGCGCCGAGTTAAAATTTTCAATGAGGTCGCTGGATACCCGCTGGGTGGGGCTGTCGGATACAATCAGCTCGGGATGGGCGGCCTCCAAAGCCTCCAGTTGTTTGAACAACTGATCGTATTCATAGTCGCTCACTACGGGGTCGTTGCATACGTAGTAGCGCCACTCATGGTAAACGATGAGCTTGCGCAACGCCTCAGCCTGCCGGGGGGCAGCTTGCGATCTTACGCTATCGTTGGGGTCTAAGTATTTTTTGGAAAGGTCAAATGCCTCTTTTTGCTCTGCGGCAGTGTACATAAT
>CAYOTJ010000056.1:5068-12210 GCA_964406855.1 uncultured Saprospiraceae bacterium | reverse complement strand
GCGTTCGGCGAAGGGGTTGTCGGGGGTGAGATGATGGTGGGTATGCGGCAGTTGAAACTGGCATGAAAGGCAAAGAAACTGCTGATTGGGCGGCAGGTTGGCATCGCAGGCAAGACATAGCCTGGGAAAGAACAGGCCGCTGAGGTCGTAAAGATAGCGGAGCGCTTTTTGCATGAGTTGAGCGATTGGGTTTTGCAAGGGCAAGTTAGTGGTTATTAATCAAGTATGCAAGAAAAAACGTCCGCCCAGAACCGGGGCGGACGCATCAAAACAAAACGAAAAACCAACTTTAAACTTAAGCTCTTGGTATTAGCCCACTGGTATTACTTCGATGAAGCGCGCATGCTCACGGGCAGGTTGATTTCCTTGCCTTCCCGCAATACCGTAAGATTGAGGGTATCGCCCACTTTAGCTCGACCCACCATCTCGGTGAGTTCGGGGACATCCGTCACGACCCGGTCATTGACCTTGAGGATGATGTCCTGGGGCAGTATGCCGGCGTATTGAGCGGAGCCCCCATCGACGACGCGATCGATAACGACGCCCTGGCTGATTTTGACGCCCAGTTCGCGGGCTACCTGAGCGTTGAGGGGATAGATTTCGACGCCCAGAAAGGCGCGCTGATACTTGCCGTACTGGATGATATCGTCGACGATGCGCACGACCAAATTGACGGGGATGGCAAAAGAGTAACCCTGGAACATCCCTGTTTGGGTGGCGATGGCCGTATTGATGCCGAGCAGCCGCCCTTGGGCGTCGACGAGCGCGCCGCCGCTATTGCCGGGATTGACGGCGGCATCGGTATGGATAAAAGACTCGATAGCGTCGCGGTAGGGCAGCAACTGCAGGCGTCGGCCTTTGGCGCTGATGATACCCGCAGTAACGGTTGAATTGAGGTCGAGGGGATTGCCGACGGCCAGCACCCACTCGCCGATTTCTGCCTGGTCGGAGTTGGCGATTTCGAGGACGGGCAGGTTGGCGGCCTCAATTTTAATAACAGCGAGGTCTGTTTTTTCGTCTCGCCCGATAACGCGGGCATCAAACTTGCGGTTGTCGAGCAGGGTAACTTCTATTTTTTGGGCATTTTCCACAACGTGGTTATTGGTGATGATGTACCCATCCTGGGTATAGACCACACCCGAACCCGTGCCCTGGCCGTAGGGAATTTCCTCGCTATTGGGGAAGAAGTATTGGAGCGGATTATTGGCAGCGGCGGCGCTGCTGGTGGAAATATGCACTACGGCAGGCGTTACGCGCCGGGCGGCATCTTTAAAATCGAATGTAGGCGGCCCGACGGCTGTAGAGGGCGCCACATTCACGAATCGGGCAGCTATGCCGTCCTTGTCGGTAGCGGAGTTGTGGTTCCAGAAGTACATTCCGGCGAGGGCGATGAAGCCTCCTAATATGCCGGCAAACAAAGTGATCGCAAACTGTCGCATCTTTTGTGGTGTTTTCGTTTGTGCAGGGAAAATGTTTACCCTATTACGAACGTCTTAAAGAAATATGTAGTTTAGCGAGCGAGGCATTGCTACTGTTAAAATACGCCTAAAAAAGATTAGTTCGTATATTGCAGGGACGCATTGTTGTACCGGATCGACCGGCGCCCGTTTTTTCTCGACAAAATGGCCGGGGCCCATGGCCCGGCCTATCGATAAATAGCAGTGATGAGCTTGGATGCAGGCATGGAGAACATAGACTGGAATGCCGTTTTTCGGCCCGAAACCCCATTGGAACGCGCGTTGCTCGAAGACCCCGATTTTGTGCGCGGCCTCCCCTGGGGAACGCCGCGCTATGGGCATCCCGAAGGCGCCGTGTACAAACACATTCTGGAGGTGCTGGCCAATGTAGACAGGCTCCATGTGGATGCAGATCAACGCCGCGACTTGCGCCTTATTGCTCTGGCTCACGATACGTTCAAATATGCTGAAGACAAAGGAACACCCCGCGACTGGACGCGCCATCACGGGGCCTTAGCCAGCCGATTTATGGCCAAACACCTGAGCGATCCGCACTTACTTAGCATCATAGAATGGCATGACGAGGCTTATTATGTATGGCGACTGCTGCACTTGCAAAGAGAGCCGGAGGCAGCTGCCCAGCGCCTCAACCTGTTGTTTGAACGCGTAGGTGAGTGGTTCCAGCTCTACTACCTCTTCTTCAAGTGCGATACGCGCACCGGCGATAAAACCCTGGCGCCGCTGCACTGGTTTGAACAGTCTATGCCTTATATAGAGGTCGTAGAACTTAAAGAACCTGCCGACGCGCGGTCTGCCCAGCCATAAGCTAAAAAAAATAAAAAAAAACCATAGCTCAGGAACTTTATGCAACGTTAAGGTATTGATGCCTTTAAGAGACATCAAAGCGACCTCTTTTTTGAGGGGTAAAGCTTGTTTACCTGAAACAAAATCGCTATTTTTATGATGGTAATGGCCACTGAACGAGACAACCAGCAAATTCTGAAGCGGGAACTGCTACCCGAGATCAGCGCGTTGTACAACTTCGCGTACCACCTCACGGGCGATCGCACCGAAGCAGAAGACCTCGTGCAAGAAACCTATCTGCGCGCCATAAAAGCCATCGATAGCTATCAGCAAGGGTCCAATCCCAAGGCCTGGTTGTTCAAAATCCTGAAGAACTTCTTCATCAACGAGTACCGCCGGCAAAGCCGTCGGCCTAAGGAAGTGGATTTTGAGACCACGGTAGGACAGCTTACAGAAAAGCCTGCTTCCGACAATGGACGCGATTACCTGTCGGCTGACCTTGAGTCATTGGAGGACGTCCTGAGCGACGAAGTCGTACTGGCCCTGCAAGGGTTGAACGACGATTACCGGATTGTGCTCATCATGGCCGATCTGGAGGATCTGAAGTACGAGGAAATCGCCGAAATGTTGGGCATTCGCATCGGCACGGTCCGCTCGCGATTGCACCGCGCCCGCACGGCGTTGTGCAAGCAGCTTGAGCAATACGCTGCTGATAACGGATATACAAATTATCGCAAAGGAAACTAAGATTTCTTCACCAATGCCTCACGGCGTTTCATTCTCCCTTATAGCAACCGGCCCGGACAAAATATCCATCGGGCCGGTTGCTCAGGGGCAAAACCACAGAACCATGACCAAGCAAGCTATCGCAAGCGTACACAGCCCTGGTTGTTTTACAGGCTGTACCGCAACAACCGCTACCCGCTCAACGGATGGCACAGCGACGATGCTCACCGCGTTCTTTGGCGGCGGCCCAACGGGGGATGACCCCTCGCCGACGTGGCCAAAGCAAACTACCATGAAAAGCCAGAATTACCTGGACCTCGTCCAAAAGCTAGTTGTGGATGAACCCCGTCCCGAGGGCAATCAAGAAGAACTGTTCCGAGAGCTGAAAGCCAATCCAGAATATTTGAGTTATCAGAGTAAAGAAAAATCTTTTAGGGCATATTTAAAGCGAAAATTACCGCGCCAATCTCCTTCCTCAGAGCTGATCAAAAACATTAAAGAAATCATTACGCAGACTGAGATGCAATCGCTCTAGTAGTCCGTATTCTTTCCTTCTTTTATCACATAGCCGGACGCCAGCCAGCGCTTGCGATGGTACTGTTATGCGTAGGCGTGGCAGCCGGGCAGATTACATCCGGATGACTGCACCTGTCTTTTCGGGGTATCTTCGCTGGTTTGTATGGGTGTGGCTAGCCCCGGCAGTGCTTGCGGCCCAACAGCCTGCTCTACCCGAAGCATTTGCAAGCCGCCTCGCTGCATTTGATGCCGAGTTGAGCCTGCCTGCCGACGCGGCATGGCGACCTTTGCCGCCAGTTGATGCGGGCGCTTTTTTCTATACCGATTATGGTTTTTATTCCCGCACGGCTAAAATTGAAGTGCGTTTCCGATTAGAGCCGGAAGATACGGCTTCAACTACGGCAAGCCTGCCCAACCTGAGGGTAGGTCCATTATTGGCCCATTTGGCCTCCAACGAAGAAAACAGCATAGTGGCAGGGCATACGCTCGACCCCAGGCCTTATGGCGCAGATTGGGCGATGGATTTCTTTTTCCCGCCAAAGCCCATTTTTGGGCATTACCAAAATTGTCGAATGACGATGCTGTATCGCCGGGGCGTGGGCTACGCCTATGTTTTTGCATTTTTCGACGAGCCCACGCCCTGGTTGGATCAATGGTCGCAGCTACTGCGCTTTACCGGCACAGGCGGGTAAGGGTTACTGCCGTACGATGCGCCCCGTTGTTTGGTTGCCCGAACGATCTGTCAGGCGATAGAGGTATACGCCGGCAGGGAGGGCGGTCAATGGGATGTCTGCCCATTGTTTGCCGGATACCTGCTGGCTGAGCGCCAGCCTGCCATCTGCGCCAAAGAGCTCCACTTTATCCCACTGCTGCCGGGCGCCCCAACTGAGCTGCACCCAATCGCCGGCGGGGTTTGGGAATACGCGCACGGCCTCGGCATTGTCAGGCTCGCCTGCATTGGTAATGGTGCGTTGGGCTTCGAGTACGGCAGCCAACACGTCTATACGACCATGGCCATATACGGCATTGGGCACTTGCTGACCCAGGTAGCCCTCGCAGTCTTGGTCGGCTAATTTAGGCACGGCCGTTCGGCGCAGAATAGTCTCTATCGAATCGACCTCTCCTTCCAGTTCGGGCACTGCGGAAATGAGCAATGCCACCGCGCCCGCTACATGAGGCCCGGCCATACTGGTGCCATTAAAGGCTGCATACCCGCCGCCGGGAATAGAGGACCGAACGCTGACGCCAGGGGCCGACACATCCGGCTTGAGGCGCAGACTGCCATCAACGAGCACAGGGCCGCGGCTGCTAAACCCGGCAATGGTATCATTAGGGCGGGTAGCGCCTACCGAAAATGAGCCTTCAAAAATAGCGGCAGGATCGCGCACCGTAGCGCAGGAAGAGCCGCTATTGCCGGCTGATACCACCACTACAATTCCGGCAGCACGCAGGGCATTTACCGCCTGGTTCATAATGCCCCAATTGTCGGCATTACACCCTTCTACTGGTGGGCACCCCCAGGAGTTATTGATCACATGGGGCGCCATTGCCGGCTGAGGGTTCGCGCCATCGAGGTCGGTAGGAGCCAAAAACCATTCAAAACCTTCGAGGTAGGTGGCCGGGCTTCCCCAGCCGCGCTCCATGTTGCGCACGCCTACCCAGCGGGCGCCGGGCGCTACCCCTATTTGATTGCCCTGGCCATCGTCGCCTACCATAGTGCCCATGGTGTGGGTGCCGTGGCTATTGTCGTCGCAAGGCGTATCGATGTCAATACCACAGGGGTTGTTGGCCGGATTGAGCGTAGTATCGCCATGCAGAGGGCTGATGCCATGAATGGCATCGTGCCAGTTGTAGTTATGATCGGCTTCAGCGCCGTTCCAACCGCGGTACTGGCTCATAATGGCGGGGTGATCCCAGTCGTAGCCGGTATCCTGCCCCCCAACTACTACGTCTTGTCCATTAAAGCCCAGCGCCCAAACGTCGTCGGCGTTAATGCGCTCAATTCCCCACTCTATGAGATTGCGCCCCGTGTGGTAAGCGCGATCTGGCATAGCAGGCTCCATCTGCACCCAGGGGTTGGGTTGCAACTGGCGCACAGCATCAAGGCCGGCCAGCTCTCGGGCCACATCTATATTTACCCGGGTGAATACGGCATTGACGATGGAAAAAGCTTTAAATGGAGCGCCGTGTTCGCGCAGCAGGGCCTGCACAGGCGCTTGGGTGCGTTTGGCTGTTGAAGAGAGCGTCTGATAAACCCAGGCGCCTTTGGCAGCCTTGCCCCGGATGATGCGCACAGCCGACAGATTGGCTTGCTCCTGCATGACCACCAGCATTTCGACACTTTCCCCGCGCTCAAGAGCGGCTAACAAATCAGGCGATATTTTATCGCGCCAATTGTTTGGCCCGGGCGCAGCGGCCGGCAGCATAAAAAATAACAAGGCGCTGACCGGCAAAAGGTAAAACCATCTCATAAAATCCCTTTTTGTACTTTTGAGCAGCTAAGGTACGCCTAAATGGACGTAAAAGGAAAGTTCATCAACCACAGCCCTGGGTTATACCTGCCTAAACGTAAGCTGATTGACAATACAAACGGCAAATTCACAACATGAAGATCAGTGTATTCCCCGAGCAAATACTGCTGGAGCATTTATGGGCCTGCCATCGCCTCAGCGGTCAATTGCAACGGCTGGCCGGCGAAGTTGACCACAACTACAGACTGGATGCCCATACCGGCAAAACTTATGTGCTAAAAATAAGCGCCCCCGATCAAGACCCCGCCCTGCTGGAAATGCAGCAGGCAGCCCTGCTTTTTCTCGAAGCCCATCCCGGACAGGTACAGTTGCCTCGGCCCGTAGGCGATATCAGTACGCTTACCGATGAGGAAGGCCGCCGCCGCTACGTCCGGCTTTACACCTGGCTGGAGGGCCGGCTATGGGCCGATGTGATTCCGCATACCGAGCCGCTGCTGCATTCGCTGGGCAGGGCTTGCGGCGAGGTCTGTAGCCGCTTAGCGGGCTTCGATCATCCTGCAGCCCACCGATCTTTTAAGTGGAATCTTTCGGAGGCGAGCTGGATTGAAGATTGTCAGGACCGCATAACCGAACCCGACGATCGGGCGCTGGCCGCCTACTTCATCAACTTATACCGCCGGGAAGCAAAGCCCCGCCTGGCTCGCTTGCGTAGAGGCGTACACTACAACGACGCCAACGATTATAACATCCTCACGGCAGCTGATGGCGCCCCCGTTGTGACCGGGCTGATTGATTTTGGCGATGCCGTCTTCAGCGAATTGGTCAATGAATTAGCCATCGCCATTGCCTATGCCGCTATGGATAAGCCCGATTTTTTGGGCGCTGCTACGGCTGTTGTGCGCGGGTTTCACGAGGCCTTCCCACTGGAAGAAGAGGAGTTAGCCGTACTTTTCCCCTTAGTGGCCATGCGGCTGTGCGTAAGCGTCGCCAACTCGGCCTACAACCGCATTGCCCAACCCGACAATGACTATCTTCAGGTGAGCGACCGCCCCGCCTGGGATATGCTGCGGCGCATGCGACAGATACCCCCGGCGCTGGCGCACTGCGCTTTTCGCCATGCTGCCTGCTTGGAGCCTTGCCCTCAACGGGTAGCCTTCGATGCCTGGAT
>CAYOTJ010000056.1:0-5058 GCA_964406855.1 uncultured Saprospiraceae bacterium | reverse complement strand
GGATTGCCGCCGGCCATAGCGGCGGCCCCCTACTGCCTGATCTCGGCCCCGCCCTCCCGCTCGACCTTAGCGTGGGTAGCTTAGACCTGGGTAATAACGCCAATTTTGCCGCCAACGAAGCCTTCCAGCATACCGTCAACCAACTGCTCGCCCGCGCCCACGCACAACTGGGCGCAGGCGGCTATGCAGAGACAAGGCCCTTCTATACCAGCGATGCCTATTTGGTGGAAGGCAACGACGGCCCTCGTTGGCGCAGCGTACACTTAGGGCTCGACCTCTGGGCTGCGGCAGGTACGCCCATCTATGCCCCACTTCCGGGCGTAGTGCATAGCTTCCAGGACAATGCCCACGACAACGACTACGGCCCCACCATTATCCTACGCCATGACATCAGCGATCGGTTGCATTTTTATACCTTATACGGCCACCTCACCCGCACAGACCTCATCCCGCTCAAGGTAGGGCAACACATAGCCCAGGGCGAAACCATCGCCCACATTGGGCCCGCCCCCGAGAATGGCAACTGGCCCCCTCACCTCCACTTTCAGATCGTGTTGGACCTGTTGGATAAAGTAGGCGATTTTCCCGGAGTGGCCTTCCCCGATGAATTGCCCTGGTGGCTGAGTCTATGCCCCAATCCGAATGCCTTGCTCGGCGACAGGTATACCGCTGCCGCTACGCCCGAAGCCCCCTCCACAGCAGATATGCTGGCTCGCCGAAGGCAACGCCTGGGCGGCAATCTGAGCATTTCTTACCAGCAGCCCCTCCACATCGTCAGAGGCGCAGGCCCTTACTTGTACGACCGCCACGCCCGCCGCTACCTCGACACCCTCAATAACGTAGCCCACGTAGGGCACCAACACCCCAAGGTGACGACAGCCATCAGCCGGCAGGCAGCCGTGCTAAATACCAATACCCGCTATCTGCACGACAACATACTTGAATTAGCCGACACCCTTTGCGCTACCTTACCTCCGGAGCTAAGCGTTTGTTATTTTGTCAACTCGGGCAGCGAAGCCAACGAGCTCGCCCTGCGTTTAGCCTATGCCTGGAGCGGCCAACGCGACGTCTTGGCTCTGGAAGCCGCATACCACGGCAATACTGCCGGCTGTGTAGGCATCAGCCATTACAAATTTGGCGGCCCCGGCGGCCTGGGCGCGCCGCCCCATACCTGGGTATTGCCCATGCCCGACGTATACCGGGGCGCTCACCGTACCCCCGACGCCGGCTTGCAATACGCAGCCTATGCCGCGCAGGCCATAAGCCAACTGCAAGCTCAGGGCAGACGACCGGCCGCCTTCATCGCCGAGAGCGTACTAAGCTGCGGCGGCCAGATACCGCTTCCGCCCGGTTATTTGCCGGCCGTATACAGCGCCGTACGCGCTGCGGGCGGGCTTTGCATTGCCGACGAAGTACAGGTTGGGTTTGGCCGGGCAGGTCATGTTTTTTGGGCCTTCGAAGACCAGGGCGTGGTACCAGACATCGTCACCGTGGGCAAGCCCATGGGCAATGGGCATCCCATTGGGGCGGTAATCACTACCCGCGCCGTAGCCGACGCCTTTGCCAATGGGATGGAATACTTTAACACTTTTGGCGGAAACCCGGTGTCTTGCGCCGCCGGCATAGCCGTGCTCCAAATCATTGCGGAGGAAGGGCTCCAACAACAGGCCGCCGCTACAGGCAACTACCTCAGCCAGGGGCTGCGCGAACTGGCCGGCCGCTTTCCCATCATCGGCGATGTGCGGGGCCCTGGCTTATTTCTGGGGTTCGAGTTGGTGCGCGACCCCCTCAGCCTCAGCCCTGCCGCCGCCGAAGCCGCCTACCTCGCCAACCGCCTGCGCGAGCTGGGCGTGCTCATCAGCACCGACGGTCCCCTGCACAACGTCATCAAAATAAAACCGCCCCTCTGCTTCGGCAACGCCCAGGCCAACTTTTTACTACATAGTTTAGAGCGAGGCTTTAAAGAACTCAATAGTAAGCGGTTTTAATTTTTTTTGGGCCCCGCCGCATGACGTCTACCCTCGAATAGCAGCCTGCGCGGCGCCGGGTGCTCCGCTATTATGGGCATGCGCCCGGCGTCCTTTGAGGGCCGCCAAGCCGCCCGCCCATACCGCTGCGCCCCCTGGTCCGGATACAACCTCCGGAAAACTGCCCCTAAAAGCAAAGACGCTGCCCCCGGAGTACAGAAGACAACGTCTTTACTTTTGCTGAGCAACTATTACAATTTGAACTTGGCTAATTCTTTACCCGACTTGGCATCGTGGGCATGTACGGTACACACCAAGCAGGAGTCGAAGGAGCGGGCTACCATGCCCACCTCTACCGGATCATGCGGATCCTCGATCTCGGTACCCTCAAGGGCCGCTTCGATCGGGCCGGGGTTATTGCCCTCGTCATTGGGGCCTACATTCCAGGTGGTTGGCGCCATTACCTGGTAATTTTTGATCACCCCGTCTTTGATTTCTATCCAGTGAGCCAGCGAGCCGCGGGCGGCCTCGGTAGCGCCAAAGCCCATGCCGTCTTTTTCCTCGGGTTTGATGTAAAACACCCCGTCGAGGTCAATTTGAGACAACCACTGGTTGATGAATTCATACAGGCGGGGCGCTTCATGTACCCGGGCCAGGGTGCGGGTGAAGACGCTGGGGCCAAGCCTGCGAATAACATCGCCGAAGAGCGGATCTTGAATCTGGTGGTCTAAGTTGGCCGGATTAGCATTCATAATTACCCGAGCCAACGGGCCTGCTTCTGCGGCATGGCCATCATAGCGGGGCGCTTTAGACCAACTGTACTTACCGCCAAAGTCGGTATCAGCCAGGTTTTTAGAGGGCATCGGCGTAGGCATGGGCTCCTTCCAGGGGTGAGCTGCCGGCACGTCGGCATACCACGAATGCTTAACGTGTTCTTTGATGTTGAGGTGCTCAAAGACGTGATAGTTCTGACCGTCGAAGAACCCCGAAGAGCTGATGAGCGCCTGGTTGCGCCCTTCGATGGTAGGCGTATTGTAGCGGTCTTTATGGAGGTAAGTGCCGTAAGCAAGGTACTTACCTACGCCCTGGCCAAACTTATCGAGCCCAAACTCAAGGCTGGCGCGAATGAATAGGCCAAGGTCGCTGTTGCGCTGGCTTTCGTTCTCTTCCACCCAAGCCATGAGGTCGTCCCAACTCTTCACCTGAAGGTAGCGCTCAATAGAGCAGCCCAACCATACAGGCTCCAACCAATCGTTGCGGAAGTGGTTCATGATGGCGTGAGCGCGGCTGATGTCTTTGAGGGTGGGGGCGCACATGACGCCGCCGGGCACCATATAAGATGAGTGGGGCCATTGGCCGCCAAAAAGCGCGTACACCTCTACCGGACGGCCGGAGGCCGTAACGCCCCGCTGGAAGGAAGTGCCCACATAAGCGGCAAACCGCTTGACCACCTCTGCGTAGAGGGGCTTGTTGGCAAACTTTTTATTGGCCATATCGGTGGCGAAGATGGCATAAAACCAGCGCGGAATCGACTGTATCGTTTCGGTGGCCTGACCTATGGCCCGCAGCAGCAGCGCGTTGGGCGATAACTGCGTCTTCCAGGCTGTGTCGAGCGCAGAAGAGGCACAATAAAGGTGCGAACCGCCACAGATGCCGCAAATGCGCGGCGTGACGATAAGGCCCGACTGAGGGTCTTTGCCCTCCATGATTTTTTCAAAACCCCGGAACATGGCTGCCTGCGTATGTGCGCGGGTAACCACTCCGTTTTCCATGTAGACCTTTACGTCGAGGTCGCCTTCGACCCGGCCTACCGGAGATATATTGAGTTCTTTGACCATTGACATCTTTATGGGGAGTTTGATCGTGATTGAAGAATGTAACCGCTCAGCTTATTTTGAAGTCTCGAAGTGCTCTTTATTGACGCCCAGGGCCCCTTCTACGGCGCCCATAACTTTTTCGAAGCCGGCGCGGGTGTAGTAAGCCATACGCGAGGTGCCGGCAGGTACGTCTTTGGGCAGGAAGCCCAGGTACTTCATCGTTTTGAAGACGCTGCCTTTTTCCAGATCGTGGTGGGGGAAGCCTGGCTCAGTACAGCCCAAGCAAGGGTGGTTGGCCCGGGTTTTACTAGCCTGGCGGTTCCAGAGGATGCGATTACAACTGGCGCGGGTCATGGGGCCGCGGCAACCGACCTCGTAGAAGAGGCAACCGCCTCGTTTACCGAAGCCGCCGTCTACCTTTTGAGCAAAGCTGATGGCGTTGGGGCAGCCCGTTTGTACAAAATCGGTGAAGAACGTCTTGGGGCGGTGGAAGTCGTCGATGAGAACATCTTTGATGCGGCCCGTAGCGATGGCTACCAGAATTTGGGTCACCCAGTCGGGGTGAGCCGGACAGCCGGGGATATTGATAACGGGCAGGCCGCCTTTGGATACAAATTTAGACCCCAAAAAGCCGCCTTTTTCTTTTTTGAGGAATTGCATGCCCGTACTCTCGCTGGGGTTGGGCGGCACGGCGGGTATACCGCCCCAGGTGGCGCAATCGCCAATGGCAACCACAAAGCCGGCTACAGCGGCCAATTCACGTACCCAATCCTGCATAGGGCGGTCGCAGAAGTAGTTCATGGTACCCGTTCCATTAGGCCCCTGAATGATGGATCCCTCATAAACGAAGATGTCCATTTGCACATTACCTTTTAGAATATCGTGCAGCAGGTCTTCTACCTGATGCCCGATTTCAAGGCCAATGGAGGGATGCCAGAGGATGTTGATGCCAAAATCGGTGATGAGTTCCACAACCGTCGGCTCCTCGGCGTTGAGGAAAGACATGGTGTTGCCGCTGCATGCGCCTCCCTGCAACCAGAGTACATTTGCCATAAAACATTGATTTGTTAGATGCCCGCAATTCCCGCATTATCTTCGGGAGATGTTCTTTCATGGCAAATATATGGCCGAAGACAGGATTAGAAAATTTTTTCTAAGCTTTTTTGAAAAAATTTTCTAATTTCGACAAAATCTAAACAAGCGCTAAGGGTTTACCCCCAAAGGTTGCACCTCTGATTCATACTCTGTGAGGCCTCTCGGGGTTAGATAGGGGC
>CAYOTJ010000055.1:0-12230 GCA_964406855.1 uncultured Saprospiraceae bacterium | reverse complement strand
ATATTCAAACATCCGCAGGGCGAAGTCGGTTTCCGGCTGATGCTGAAATTCGATGTGGATGTATACAAAACAGGACTCTCCGTTGATGAGGTTCACCTTCGCCAGCTTGTCGACGTAGCGGTTTTTTCCTCTTTGTTTATACCTGCCTCGCATGGCATTGAGGAGCTCTTGTTCTAAGAACTCAGGTTCGTAATTCCAGTCGACGAGTTGGTATAGCTCAGCGATGGCGAAGGCCAAAAAGTCTTTAAAACTATGTGCGATAAAGGCCTTGAATAAGGCGTCGTAATCGACTTTGAACGGCTTAGAGCGGGCCATAGCAAGCGCGTTGTGGACATGAGCAAACGGGTTTGATTTATGTCCTTGTTCAGAGAGGACGAATACAAAGATAAGCAGGTTTGGGATTTTTAAAAACTTTTTGAGTGTTTTTTTGATAAAAAATTAATTTTAAAACAATTCGGGGGTTGTTTTTAGGTTTAAGCAAGGCGTTAGGGGAGCAGCCCGCCCGGCCAAGGGATAGAAAGGAGCTCCTGCGACTGGATAGCCCGGCCGCTGCGCCGCCGGTCATTCATGTTCACTTTACGAAAAGTTTTACCGGCGGCGCGGCGGTGGCCCATAAAAAAACACCTGCTATCGCGAGCTTCCCTCCCGCTCAGCCAAGTAGATAGGAGGGAACTAATGTAGAACTATTTGGTATCTTTACCCCCGGGCATACCGCCAACCGAAGCAGTCCGTTGCTTGGGGCGGCCTAGCGATGCGGAGTTTCACCCGGCTCGCAGAGACGGGTATATAGCGTAGCGACCCCGCGCAGGATGCCTTTGGGGCAAGATGCGATGCGGCTGGGGGTTTTTACCCGGAAGAGCGTAGCGAAGATTTTTACCCGGCCGAGCACAGCGAGGACGTTTACCCGGAAGAGCGTAGCGAGGACGCGGTGGTTTACCCGGCCGAATGCAATGAGGACGTTTACCCGGATGAGCGCAGCGAGGACGTTTACCCGGCCGAGCATAGCGAGGACGTGGTGGCGGTAGCCGACTAGCGTAGCGACGGCGGACGTGGTACCCGACCGCCTCCTGCGGAGTACGGTTAAAAATGCATAGCAGGCGTGGCCCCAGAAGAAAAAAACCACTAAACCAAAAGCGGCGATGCCTGTGGGCTCAGGTCGGCAGGGCAGGCGCGGCAACCATCTTATATATATGGAGGCATACCATCAATTGCTGCGCCACATCATGGAGCGGGGCGTGGTGAAGGAAGATCGGACGGGCGTGGGTACCGTCAGCGTGTTTGGGTACCAGATGCGCTTTGATTTGGGAGCGGGCTTTCCGTTGGCGACTACGAAGAAAGTGCACTTTAAGTCGATTGTACACGAGCTGCTGTGGTTTTTGCGGGGGGATACGAACATCCGCTATTTGGTGCAGCAGGGGGTAAACATCTGGAACGAATGGCCCTACCAGCACTGGCTGAGGGCTACGGGCCAGGAGGCGCAATATCCGAAATACTCGGCAGGCTGGAAGGATCAGTTGGGGGTATTTGTGGAGCGGGTGCGCACGGATGCGGAATTTGCGGCTCAGTGGGGCGAACTGGGGCCGGTGTACGGCAAGCAATGGCGCAACTTTGAGGGCGTAGACCAATTGGCGGGGCTGATGGACGACCTGAAGCGCAACCCCGACTCAAGGCGCCATATTGTGACGGCCTGGAACCCGAGGGATATTCCGGAGATGGCGCAGGCGGGGCTGCCGCCTTGCCATACGCTGTTTCAGTTTTATGTGGCGGAGGGGCGGTTGTCGTGCCAGCTCTATCAGCGCTCGGCAGATGTTTTTCTGGGTGTACCTTTCAACATAGCGTCATACGCCCTGCTGACGCTGATGGCTGCCCAGGCCTGCGGGCTGCAACCCGGCGATTTTGTGCATACTTTCGGGGATGCGCATCTGTATCTCAACCACATGGCGCAGGCCAAAGAGCAGTTGGGTCGCACCCCAAAACCTTTGCCGACGGTTAGGCTGAATCCGGAAGTAAAAAATATCTTTGACTTCGCTTATGAAGACATCGAGTTGGTGGGTTACGACCCGCATCCGGCCATTCGGGCAAGCGTCGCGGTGTAAGCAAAAAAAAGCATCCTTATTTAGACTTTATCTAAATAAAACGCATTTTTGCAAATGTTTTGTTAAAGAATTGTCACGAAATTATCTTTGCGCCAAGTTCAGACCAGAATTTACTGCGAAGAACTAAATGCAAAGTTTTAAACGTCACTTCCGATGACATATAAGTCTTTGATGCTCCGTTTTTTGTTGGCAATTTGCCTACTCTCTTCTACCTGGGCTGTATATGCTCAGGACGCAGCAGCTGCCGCCGACCTCGATGCCGGCAAGAGTTTATTCCAGGCCAACTGTGCCGCCTGCCATGCTAAAGACATGAAGAGCCGCCTGACGGGCCCGGCTTTGGGCGGCGTTGAAGAGCGCTGGTCTGCTTACCCCCGCGAAGACCTTTATAAATGGGTGCGCAATTCGCAATCTATGATTAAAGATCACCCGCGCGCCAAAGAACTTTGGGCGGAGTGGGGTCCAGTGGTCATGAACAACTTCCTGAACCTTACAGATCAGGACATTGAGAACTTGCTGGGCTATATCGATGGGGTTTACAAGGGCACTTACGGGCCCAAAGTCGGCGACGGAGGCGATACTAAAGTTGCCGCTGAGCCGGTAAAGACCGACAATACGCCCATGTTCATTGCGCTGGTGCTGGTGTTGGCCGTGCTGGCGGTGGTACTGGCGCGCATCCTGTCGAACCTCAGTTACCTCAATGAAATCAAGGCCGGTAACATGGCTGCTCAGCGTCGCACGCTGGTAGAAGTACTCACCAGCCGGGGCGTCATTGGGTTTGTGATTTTTGCGCTGGTGGTACTGGGCGGTTATACAACGGTAAACAACGCCATTATGTTGGGGCGTCAGCAGGGGTATCAACCCGAGCAACCGATCAAGTTTTCGCATGCTACGCACGCGGGGCTACAGAAGATTGATTGCCAGTATTGCCACGACGGCGCCCGTCGCTCGAAGCATTCGGTGATTCCGGCTGCCAACACGTGTATGAACTGCCATAAAGCCATTAAAGTAGGTTCTCAGTATGGCACAGCCGAGCTGACGAAGATTTATGCTTCGGTGGGTTATGACCCCAGCACCGACAAATACATCGAGAACTACGCCAATATGAGCGAGGCTGATATTGAGAAGGTCTACAAAAAGTGGATTGCCGATACGCAAGTGAGCTCGGGCGGCTCGGTTGATGAAGCCAAGATTCAGTCGGAGTGGGACGGCATCGTAGCTGCGCTGACGAATCCTGAGTCGGGCGACAAAAAAGTGTATGGCCCTATTGAGTGGGTGCGCCTGCACAACCTGCCCGACCACGCCTACTTCAACCATGCTCAGCACGTGACGGTGGGCAAAGTGGCCTGCCAGACCTGCCACGGTGCAGTTGAGGAGATGGAAGTGGTATATCAGTACTCTCCGCTGTCGATGGGCTGGTGCGTAAACTGCCACCGCGAAACAGAAGTGAAGTTTGCCGATAACGAATACTATAAGTCTTACCAGGTCTATCACAAGCAGATTCAGGATGGTGAGCGCACCAAGGTTACGGTCGAAGACATCGGCGGCCTGGAGTGTCAGAAATGTCACTATTAATCTGTCGATCATCTGATTTTTTCCTTGGAAGCACACAGACAAACGAGCGAAATGAAAAACAAACAACATAATCAGGTTTGGATCGGAACGGAAGAGTTTAAGAACGATCCGGCTTTCGTGGCGGCCCAGCAATCGGAATTTGTTGAACTGCCCGTGATAGATCAGTTGAGCGATGCAGAAGCCGGCCAGGTAGAGACCTCGCGCCGAGACTTCCTGCGCTACCTTGGTTTCGGCATTGGCGCGGCCACGTTGGCAGCCAGTTGCGACATTCCGGTGCGCAAAGCCATTCCTTATGTGGTTAAGCCTGACAGTATTGTGCCCGGCGTAGCTACATACTATGCTTCTTCGTACGTACGGGGCGGCGACTATTGCCCCATCATTGTGAAGACCCGCGAGGGTCGGCCGATCAAGGTGGAGGGCAACCCCTATTCGAAGCTGACGATGGGCGGCACCAGCGCCCGCGTACAGGCCAGCGTGCTGAGCTTGTACGATACCAGTCGCTTCGACGGCCCTGCCCGGATCAAGGGCGGCCAGATTGAAAAGAACAAAGGCGGCCTTGCATGGGCTGACTTCGATAAAGAGGTGATGGGCAAGCTGACGGCTACCTCGCGCATCCGCGTCGTGGCGCCCACGCTGATGAGCCCTACGGCTAAAAAAGCCATTGAAGACTTCAAGCTTAAGTATCCGAATACGGAGGTGGTGATGTACGACCCCGTTTCGAGCTCGGCCCTGTTGCAGGCCAACGAGCAGAGCTTTGGGGTACGGGCTGTGCCGGCTTACCAGTTTGATAAGGCCAACGTTATTGTGGCCATCGACTGCGACTTCCTCGGTACCTGGATTTCGCCGACGGAGTATGCGGGCCAGTACGCTCAGAACCGCAAGGTAAATGCAGGCCAACCCAAAATGTCGCGTCACATTCAGATCGAGAGCTACTACAGCCTCACGGGTTCTAATGCCGACCATCGCGTGCCGGTTAAGCCCTCTGAAATTGGCGTAGCCATCGTAGCCCTCTACAACGAGGTGGCTAAGGCTACGGGCGGCCAGACGGTAAGCGGCGCTCAACTGCCTGCCGATAAGCAAAAGAAAGTACAGGCCGTAGCTAAGGAACTGGTAGCCGCTAAGGGCGCCGGCTTAGTGGTTTCGGGCTCGAATAACTTAGGCGAGCAGATTCTCGTCAATGCCATCAACCAGCAGTTGGGCAACTATGGCGTCACGCTGGGCTTTAGCTGCTACTCGATGCAGCGCCAGGGCAGCGATCAGGCCGTTCGCCAACTGACGAAGGACATGAATGGCGGCCAGGTAGACGCGCTCATTGTATGGGACGGCGCGAACCCGGCTTACGACCTGCCCAATGCCGGCGAGTTCGTCAAGGGCATGTCGAAGGTAAAAGTAAAAATCAGTCTGGCTATCCAGCCCGACGAAACTACGATGTTGTGCGACTACGTGGCGCCCAACCACCACTATTTAGAGAGCTGGGGCGACGTTGAGCCCAAGCAGGGTAGCTACAGCCTGATGCAGCCGACCATCACGCCCATCTTTGCGGCAGTAGGCCGGCCCGGCACCCGGCAGGCAGAGGAAAGTCTGCTGGTATGGGGCGAGGCTCCCGGGCTGAATAAATCGGCCGATCAGCCTTACCTCGACTACCTCAAGGCCCATTGGGAAAGCGCTATCTTCGCCCAGGGACAGTCGGAGTTCAAGGTGTTCCAGGCTTTCTGGGACAGCGTGCTGCACGACGGCGTATATGAGCTCCCGGCAGCAGCCGGCGTAACGGTATTTGGCGCCGATGTGGCTGCTGCGGCAGCTAAGGTGCGCAAGCCCGGCAACTCGGAGATGGAAATTGCCTTCTTCGAAACCGTCAACTTAGGCGGGGGGCAGTATGCTTCCAACCCTTGGTTGATGGAAATGCCCGACCCGATCACCCGCACTACCTGGGGTAACTACCTCGGGATTCCGGTAAACTGGGATGGCGGCAACGAATGGCAGTCGCTGAAAGGCCTCAACGACCGCGAAATGTACGGCGAAGCCGATCAGGTAGAGGTAGAGGTGAATGGCAGCAAACAGGTAGTAACCTGCGTACGCCAGTTCGGGTTGCCCAAAGGCACGGTATCTCTGGCGCTGGGCTATGGCCGCGAAACCACGGGCAAGATGGGCAAGGCCCTCGGCAATAAAGTGGGCGCTAACGTTTATCCCTGGTTGATGATCGACAGCGACGGCAATACACAGTACTATGCCGCTTCGGTGGCCATCAGCGATCGGGTAGGGGTAGACGATGAGTTTGCCTGCGTGCAGTACCACCATACCATGGGCGTTACTGCCCGCGATGAAAGCGGCGCCGTTGTGTTGGATGAAGCTACGGGCAAGCCGCTGAACGTGGATGAAAAGACGGTCATGCGACTTGGTGCCGGCTACCAGGGCGGTCTTACCAATCGCTCCATCATCTACCACGGTAACTTAGGCGAGCTCAAAGAACTTACGGAGCACATTGCGCACAAACGCGAGGAAGCAGAGCATCTCAACCAAAAGACGCTCTATCCGTATGATGAATATTCAGCACAAATATATGGTCAGGGCCACCACTGGGCCATGCACATTGATCTCAATGCCTGTACGGGTTGCGGCGCTTGCCAGGTAGCTTGTCTTGCAGAAAACAATGTGCCCGTGGTAGGTAAGACGGAAGTGTCCCGCCACCACGAGATGACCTGGTTGCGCATCGACCGTTATTTCTACGGCGACTATGAAAACCCGAATGTGGTTTATCAGCCGATGATGTGCCAGCACTGCGATAATGCCCCTTGTGAGAACGTTTGCCCGGTAGCCGCTACCAACCACAGCTCGGAAGGCCTCAACCAGATGACCTACAACCGTTGCATCGGTACGCGTTACTGTGCTAACAACTGCCCGTATAAAGTGCGCCGCTTCAACTGGTTGGACTATACCAAGGCCGATTTGTTTGCCATCAACGAGCCGTTGCTCCACGATGAAGAACTGCCTTTTGGCGCCGATAACCTCACGCGTATGGTGCTGAACCCCGACGTAACGGTTCGTTCGCGCGGCGTTATTGAGAAGTGTAGCTTCTGCGTACAACGCATTCAGCAGGGCAAACTTACCGCCAAAGCAGAAGGCCGCGGCCTTCGCGATGCGGATGTGCGCACGGCTTGCCAAACGGCCTGCCCCACGGGCGCCATCGTTTTTGGCGATCGCAACAACAAAGAAGGCGAAGTAGCCGGCCGAATGGAGAATCCGCTCAATTATCTGGTACTTGAAGAAATCAACGTCCGTTCGAGCGTGTTCTATGCTGCGCGTGTAACCAACCGCAGCGAGGAGTTGGACAAAGCCTAATGTTGAGAGCTTAATCTTGGAAAAATAAATTGCTTACGACAACCCATTGCGGTTTAAATGATGATCGCAGGGGCAAATAGATAGATATGAGCGCAGTTGTTTCTCCACTACGGGAACCTTTGATCACAGGCGGTAAAACCTACCACCAGATCACAGAGGATATCTGCTCGCCCACCGAGCGCACGCCCAGTGTAGCCTGGGTGATCGCCTTCGTTGTGGCCGTTACCGGTCTGGCCCTGTATGTGTTCAGCGTAGCCTGGACCATTTGGGTGGGTATCGGCTCCTGGAATCTCAACCGAACAGTTGGCTGGGGCTGGGACATTACCAACTTCGTTTGGTGGGTAGGTATTGGTCACGCCGGAACGCTGATCTCTGCCATCCTGTTGCTGTTCCGTCAGAAATGGCGGACGGGCGTTAACCGGGCGGCAGAAGCCATGACCATCTTTGCCGTGATTTGTGCGGGCCAGTTTCCGCTCATTCACATGGGGCGTCTTTGGCTGGGTTTCTTCATCTTCCCTTACCCCAACACCCGCGGCCCGCTTTGGGTAAACTTCAACTCGCCCCTACTTTGGGACGTATTCGCCATCTCAACCTACTTCACGGTATCATTGCTGTTCTGGTATACGGGTCTCGTACCCGACTTTGCTACTGTTCGCGACCGTGCTAAGGGTTTGAGGCGCAAGATTTACAATGTGCTGTCGTTCAGTTGGACGGGAGCCGCCAAGCACTGGCAGCGTTGGGAGAGCCTCTCGCTGGTATTGGCCGGCTTGTCTACGCCGCTGGTATTGTCGGTTCACACCATTGTATCTTTTGACTTTGCCACTTCGGTTATTCCCGGCTGGCATACCACCATTTTTCCGCCTTACTTTGTAGCGGGGGCCATCTTCTCGGGTTTTGCTATGGTGCAAACGCTGATGGTGATTACGCGCAAAGTACTCAACCTTCAGGATTACATCACGTTGGCGCATATCGAGAGTATGAACAAGGTGATCCTGCTTACGGGTACGATAGTAGGCGTGGCCTATCTTACGGAGCTTTTCATCGCCTGGTACTCGGGGTATGTTTACGAGCAGTTTGCTTTCTACAACCGCGTTTTAGGCCCCTATTGGTGGAGCTATGTGGGCATGATGGCCTGTAACGTATTGTCGCCCCAATTGTTCTGGGTGAAAAAATACCGCCGCAGCATCTTCGTCACATTTGTGATGTCGATCTTCGTGAATATTGGCATGTGGTTCGAGCGTTTTGTCATCATTGCCACTACGCTGGCTCGTGATTACCTGCCTTCGAGTTGGAGCTACTACACCCCCACCTGGGTGGAAATCTGCCTCTTTATTGGCACTTTGGGCTTGTTCTTTACCCTCTACCTCATCTTCGTGCGCGTAGCGCCGGTGGTAGCGGTAGCGGAGATTAAGAGCATCCTGAAAACCGCAGGCGACCAGTATGCCGGCGAGGGCGGCAAAAATGCCAAATACCACAACGAGGTAGAGATTCACGCTCACCACGATGACGATCACGACGACCACGGCCACGGCCACCACTAAATCTAATTCTTGAGAATAGTTTTAATCGCAGTAAGATGAGCGAAGTAAAACATAAAGAAGTCCTTTACGGGCTGTACGACGACGAAGAGTTGCTCCTCCAGGCGGTAAAGGCGGCTAACAAGGAAAAGCTGGAAATCATGAACGTGTATACGCCTTTTCCGGTACACGGCCTTGATCCGTTGCTGGGGTTGGCAGAAAGCCGTTTACACATAGCCGGCTTCATATATGGCTCGATAGGAACGCTTACGGCATTCCTGTTTATGACGTGGGTTTTTACCCGCGACTGGCCGATCATTTTTGGCGGTAAGCCTTACTGGTCTGTACCCGCTTTTATTCCCATCACTTTTGAATTGACGGTATTGTTTGCCGCCATCGGCATGGTCGTGACCTTCTATACGGTTTGCGGCATGTGGCCTGGCGCCAACAATCCTACGCTGGACGATCGCATTACCGACGATAAGTTTTGCATCGCTTTCCAGACGAATGATGCCAGCGAGGAAGAAGTTGACCGCTTGAAGAGCTTCTTCAAGGGCACGGGCGCCTCGGAGGTTAATGCAAAAGTGATTTAATTGATTCTTGACAAGCGACGTCCAATGAATAACTTCAAACTTTGGATATTGGCCCTTGTTGCCGTAGTTATCCTCAACGCCTGTTCGCCGGCTGAAGGCAACTTCGCAGGTAGCGAGTATATGCCCGATATGGGGCACTCTGTAGCCATTGAGGCCAATACCTATGGCAGCTATCACTACAATACCTGGGACAAAGAGAGTACGCTCAAAAAAGCAGATATCGTTCGCGGTATTAACGCTCCGGTCAGTGGCGCCATTCCGATGGGCTATGCAGGCGCTGCTTTGCAGGGCAATGTAGAAGCTACGATGAATATGTTGCTCGGCAAATCGGGCATCAATGCCATCTCCATCCCGGTTAACGGTCGTGCTCCGTACTACTACTCGGATACAGAAGAGGAGCGATTGCGCGCTACGGCCGAGATCATCGACAATCCTTTTCCCATCACTGCTGCAGGCCTGGCCAAAGGGCAGGAAATGTACAACATCTATTGCGGCATTTGTCACGGCGAGAAGGGTAATGGTCTTGGCTATCTCTACGCGGAAGAGAATCCTAACGCGAAGTATCCCGCAGCTCCAGCCAATTTCCTCAACGAGGAATTTAGCGCGGCAAGCAACGGCCGTTATTACCATGCCATTATGTACGGTAAAAACGTGATGGGCGGTTATTCCGACAAACTCAGCTTTGAAGAGCGCTGGCAGGTGATTCACTGGATTCGCTCCTTGCAGGCTCAGGACAAGAAGCTCAAGTATGATGAAAACGACAACACCCTCAATTTGGCTTTTGGTACTCCCAAGGCTAAAGTAGTGGTTGCCGTTCCAGTTACTGATGCAGCTCCTGCGCCTGTGGAAGCTACAGAAGGAACACACTCGACCGACAATTCTCATGGCGAGAGCAGCGGCCATTCAACTGGCTCGGGCTCTCACGGCGGCCATCGTCGATAGGAATCAAAAAGCATAACCATTCGCGGACGTTCAAACCATAAGCGATGAACCAATTTACTTTCGAGGCCAAGCAACGTACCGTTCTGGGGGGCATGATGATCCTCGGCGTTCTCTGCCTTGCCATTACATACGTGACCGACGATGCGCTGCATTCGCGCTTTTGGTCTAATTTTCTGCAAAACTCGGTGTTTTTTACCGGCATTGCCTTTCTGGCGCTCTTTGTACAAACGGCCTTTACAACGGCTTATGCCGGCTGGCATGCCGTACTCAAGCGCGTATGGGAGTCTTATATGATGTTTCTCATTCCGGGGCTGGTTCTTATGGTAATTGTTATTGCAGGTCTTTGGGGGCATCTCCATCACCTGTACCATTGGGCCGACGAAGCAGAAGTGGCAAAGGATCCCATCTTATTGCATAAGTCTTCCTTCCTCAATAAGTATTGGTATAGCCTCGGCACCATTATTATCGTGGGTACGTGGATTTACTTTGCGCTCCAACTGCGCAAGTTATCGCTTCAGGAAGATAAAGAAGGCACAACTTCTTATGCACAGTATCGCCGTGCAAAGGTGCTTTCAGCTATTTTCCTGCCCATCGGCGGCTTCACCAGCGCCGCTATGGTATGGCAGTGGGTAATGTCGGTGGATTCGCACTGGTATAGCACGCTGTTTGCCTGGTATACGACGGCATCCTGGTTTGTGTCTATGATGGCGCTTACCATTATGACGTTAATCTATCTGAAAGGCAAGGGCTATTTTTCCGAGGTACGCGCAGACCACTTCCATGATCTGGGCAAATACCTTTTTGCTTTCAGCATATTCTGGACTTACCTCTGGTTCAGCCAGTATATGCTTATCTGGTATGGCAACGTAGGTGAAGAAACGGTTTACTTCCGCACCCGAATTGATGAATATCCCGCTATGTTTTATGGCAACCTGATCATCAATTTTATACTGCCATTCTTTGTGTTGTTGCGCAACGACACAAAGCGAAAGGCCGGCACGCTGTTCTTTGTATCGTTGCTGGTGTTCATTGGTCACTGGTGGGATTTCTTCCTCATGATCAAGCCGGGCGTATTGCATACCGCACATGCCGCTATGGCTCATGGCGCTGAGGGAGGACATGCTCATGCGGGTTTTACACCAGGTTTCTCCTTCCCGGGCTTGCTTGATCTGGGTACTATGATTGGTTTTCTGGGAGGGTTCTTTTACTTCGTGTTCACTCAAATGACCAAGGCTTCGTTACAACCAAAGAACGACCCTTACATCGGAGAAAGCTTACAGCATCATGTATAGTAAAAGAGCACAGAAGCTTTATTTAGATTTATTCTAAACAAGGCAATGCTGTGATCCACTTTTCCATGAAGCGGTTATATAGTTGTATTTTTGAGCACAAATAAATTCTGATATAGAATGACGGCTTTGTTGGCAATAATCAGCATTCTTCTGATCGCAGTCATTGCGGTGCAGATCGGTAAGGTTACGGAATTGGCTGCCAAAATCCGTGGCGAAGAGGAGGTTCAGGAAATGGACAATAAGCGCACCAGCGTATGGCTGCTTGTGTTTATGGTTGTCTTTCTGGTGGCCTGCGTTTGGTCGGCTGTCTACTACAAGAACTATATGCTTGGCTATGGCCCGCATACGTCGGCTTCAGAGCATGGCGCAGACCTCGACTGGATTTTCAAAGTAACGCTGTTCTTTACGGGCATCGTGTTCATTGCAACGCAGATCGCGCTTTTCTACTTTTCTTACAAGTATCGCGCCGAGCGAGGCCGTAAGGCCACGTTTTTTTCTCATAGCACCAAGCTGGAAATCTACTGGACGGCCATCCCTGCCGTGGTGATGACGCTGTTGGTAATTGGCGGCCTTGATGTATGGAATACGGTGATGGCCGACGTTTCTCCCGATGAGGAGTATATGGAAATAGAAGCTACGGGTTATCAATTCGCCTGGCAGCTTCGTTATCCCGGCCCTGACGGCCAGCTCGGTACCCGCGATTATAAATTGACCTCGGGAACTAACCCCCTTGGCCAGGACTGGACCGATGCTAAAAACTGGGACGATATCCACCCCGGTGAAATTGTGCTGCCGGTAGGTAAGAAAGTGCGCGTACGCATTACGGCTCGCGACGTACTCCACGACCGCGTCGATCACTCGTTTCCTCCGCGGCCCCTC
>CAYOTJ010000054.1:0-12238 GCA_964406855.1 uncultured Saprospiraceae bacterium | reverse complement strand
ATATTTCGCTTCGAGGGCCAGGTAGCCGTTTTTAATCTGCCCCTTCCCGAGGGCGGCCGCAGCCCCAACTACCGCGATCTCTTCCCGCAGCCGCCGGCGCCGGGCGCCACCCTGTCTTGCGCCGAGGGCGGAGTGCTGGGCGTATTGCCCGGCATCATCGGCAGCATGCAAGCCGCCGAGGTCATCAAAGTAGCCGCCGGGCTGGGGGAGCCTTTAGCCGGCAAAATTTTTCTGTTCGACGCCGCACGCTTCGAGTCGCGCACCGTCGGTTATCGCAGTCGCCCCGGCAGCCGCGTCAGCGCGCTGGTCGACTATGAACTCTTTTGCGGCCTTCCCGCCCGCGAAGAGGCCACGCCTGTCATCAGCGCTCAAGACCTGCAAATCCTTCTGGCTCAAGACCCTTATATTCAGCTACTTGACGTGCGCGAGCCCCATGAGCATGCCCAATGGCGCCTGTCCGATACGCTCATTCCGCTCGCCGCCCTGCCCGCTCGCCTGCACGAGCTCAACCCCCTGCATACCGTAGTCGTCTACTGCCAGTCGGGGGCCCGCAGCGCCAGGGCCGCCCGCATTTTAGCCGATGCCGGCTTCACTCAAGTCTTTCGCTTAGAGCAGTAAATTCGGCGCCGGCAGACCCGACACGGCAAGTGAATGGCAACCCGTATTTTTTACACTTTGATTTCATATCCCCGGGGCCTACCCCGCATGGCCGATTGCCCTGTGAGCATCCTGCGCGGGGTCGCTACGCTGCGTAGCTCGCTATTCGCTCGGCCCTGCGGGCTGCCTCCTATGGTCGGCCCCACTCCGCATCGCTAGGCCGGGCCCCCGCCTCCTGAGGCCATCAGCCGGGGAGGTAAGACCGCAATGCCTTTCGGGCAGACACAAAAAAAGCTTGTCGAAACTCAGGTGGAGTCCGACAAGCCATTGAAACACCCAACTTTACAATATTCTAACTTACACAGAACTGATGATGATATACTTATGGCGTCTTGATCAAGTCTTCGGGCAGCCCCAAAAACGGCGTCTCATTGTTGGTGATGATCAGCTTGGAATTGGTTGACTGCGTGAGTTGCTGAAAGGCTTCGATGGCGCGGTTGCGCAATACCTCGGGCGTCAGCGACTTGGTGAGCAGGGCGTTGGCCTCGGCCTGAGCCCTTGCACGGGTAAGGATGGCGTTAGCGTCGCCTTCGGCCTCAATTTCTACCCGCCGCTTTTCGCCTTCAGCCGCAATAATCTGAGCGTCGCGCTCGCCGGCCGACTGAATCACCAGGCGCTCGGCGTCGGCTTGCTCCCGTTGCTTGATGAATTCCATGCGTTGGGCATCCTGCTCGGCCTGCAATTTCTCTTCAATAGATCGAGACAGGCCTGCCGGCAATTGAATGCTCTTCATCAACACGTTTTCAACCAGAATGCCTTTGGTTTCCAGTACAACGGCCATCTGCTTGCGAATATCGGTTTCAATGGTTGCGCGCTCGCCAGAGTGCATATCCTTAGCTAAAAAACGTGAGGTTACATCCGCAGCTGCCGAACGGAATACAGGCAGTATCACTTCGTTTTCGTAGTTCAAGCCTATCTCGCGAATCACACGGGCCGCAGCACTGGGCTGAATGCGGTACAAAATCGACATCTCCGAAGCTACCGTGAGCCCTTCCTTGGAGGGCAAACTGAGCTTCACTTCCAAATTGACGGTGCGGGTAGGCACGGTTACAACAGTAGTCGTAAAGGGGTTGAAAGAACGGGGGCCTTCCGTCAGTACCCTTTCATTAATGCGACCCAGCTTTTGGCGCACGCCCACTTCACCCGGGCGAACTACGGTGCAAGAGCTCCCGGCCAACCCCAGCATAAGGGCCAAACCGAGCAGATGGATTGGTTTCATTGGGTAATTTTTTAAGTAAAACACTTTTTCATAAAAGCTTTACTATTTCAACAAGGCGCAAACACTTCTGTTCGCAGCAATGCGATTTTTTTAGCATTTTGCCCCGGACCAGGGGGTGAAGCGGTATGCGCTCGTTTACCCCGTAGAATAGCGAAGCGTATATTCCACGGGGTAAACGAGCGCATGAAAGCGGAACACCCGGCGCCGCGCAAGGCGTTATTTGGGGGCAGATGTTATGCGGCGGGGCCCAAAAAAATAAAACTTTTATCTTTGCCCGCGAACCTTGAAAGGGCATACATGCAAACTTCACTATCATGGGGGGCGTCGGAGCTGGCGCCTATACTGGGCGTAGGATTCACTACCCTGCTATTTCTTATCAATCAACTGGCGCTGGAGTCAAAGGCGTGGAAGTTGGCTATTGAACAGAGGCATGCCCCCGAGTGGGCCGGCTACGTATGGATACGCAACCAGAAGTGGCTGGGGCTGCTGCTGATGGGCCTGATACCCTGGGTCATAGGCCGCTACTGGCTGGGGATGAGCAATGCCGATATGGGGCTGACACTGGCGCTGCCGGCTGCGGGCTGGTACTGGATACTGGGTTGTATAGCCCTGATTATTCCACTAAACCTCATCAATGCGCGCCGCCCCGACAACTTGGCCATGTATCCGCAGGTGCGGGTGAAGGTATGGTCTAAAAAGCTGGTAGCTGCGCACATGACCGACTGGGCGGCTTATTTGCTGGGGTACGAGTTTTTGTTCAGAGGCTTTTTGCTGGCGGCCTGTCTGAGCACGATGGGGGCCTGGACGGCCATAGTGGTGAATCTGGCGCTATACTCGTTGTCGCACCTGCCCAAAGGCATGAAAGAGGCCATTGGCGCCTTGCCGCTCGGATTAGTGGTGTGTATAGCTACCCTGCAAACGGGAACGATATGGGCGGCATACATCATTCACCTGGCGCTGGCCTGGGCCAACTTTTTGAGTTCATTGGCTGCTCATCCCGAAATGCGGGTAGAAAAATAAAGGGCCGCCTCCCTCGGGCACATTAATGCAACCGATATGAAAAAGATATTTTTGACAGGCGCTACCGGCTTTATTGGCGAGCGATTGGCCCTGCGGTTGGCCGGCGAGGGCCATACCGTACATGCGCTGGTGCGCGATCCTGGCAAGGCTAAACGCCTGACCCATCCGCAGATTGTAAAATTTGCAGGCGACCTGGCCGATGAGGCAGCCCTTCGCGAGGCGATGTCGGGCTGCGAGGAAGCCTACCACCTGGCTGCCTTAGCGAAGGTATGGGACAAAAACCCCAATGCTTTTTTTGAGGTGAATGTGCTGGGCACGCGCCGGGTGCTGGACGCCGCGCTGGCAGCCGGGGTGAGCAGGGTAGTGGTGACGTCGACGGCGGGCACGGTGGGCCCTTCCAGCGAGCGCGTACCGCTGGTGAGCGAGGCAAGCGAGCGGCAGGGCGATTTTTTTACCGACTACGAGGCCACGAAACACCAGTCGGAATTGGAAATTGCCGAGCGCAGCCGGCAGGGGCAGCATGTGGTAGTAGTGAACCCCACCCGGGTATACGGGCCGGGCTTTCTGAGCGACAGCAATGCCGTTACGATGATGATTACGCGCTATGTGCAGGGCAAATGGCGCATCATTCCCGGCGACGGGCATAAAGTGGGCAACTATGTATTTGTAGAAGACGTAGTAGAAGGTCACCTGCTGGCTATGGCCAAAGGACGTGCCGGTGAGCGCTATTTGCTGGCGGGCGAAAATGCCTCCTACAACGATTTTTTTGCTCAGTTGGCCGAAGTGTCGGGCCGCAGCTACCGGTTATTTAAACTACCGGTGGGCGTGCTGATGACGGCTGCACAACTGATGGTACTCTGGAATAAATTGAGCGGCGCAGCACCGCTGATTACGCCCAACTGGGTGCGCAAATACCTGTATCACTGGCGGATAGACCACAGTAAAGCCACTCGGGAACTGGGGTACAGCCCCATGTCGCTGCGCGAGGGCATAGGGCGCACCGTAAACTGGTTTGAAAAAGAACAGCAAAAACCCTGAGGATATTGATTTTAGTTATGTACCCGACAGATGAAAGCCAAAACAGTTGATATGGCCCCATTTGCCATCATTACGGGTGGCAGCCAGGGCATTGGCAGGGCGTTGGCCCGCGAATGTGCCCGCCGAGGGCACAATGTGGCAGTAGTGGCCTTAGATGATGAGGCCCTGGCCCATACCGGCGCCCGGTTGCGCCATGATTTTCCGGCTGTACAGGTAGAAACCCTGGGTTTGGATCTCACGCTACCCGATGCGGGCCGGCGCCTGGTCGCTTGGATTCAGGAGCGTGAGCTGAGCGTCAATATGCTCATCAACAATGCCGGTATAGGATTTCAAGGCTATTTTGCCGACGCGCGGCCTGAGGAGCACGAACTTATGATAAACCTCAATGTGCTTTCCACCTTGCGGCTTACCTACGCGCTGCTGCCCATGCTGGCGGGGCAGCCCAAGGCTTACGTGCTGAATGTGTCGAGTATGGCGGCCTTGCATCCTATGCCTTTCAAAACGGTATATGCTGCCACTAAGGCTTTTGTGCGCAGTTTTAGCCTGGGGCTGAGGGGCGAGTACTACGGCAGCAACATCCAGGTAAGCGTACTTACTCCGGGGCCCGTAGCCACTAATGAAGCGGTACTGGAGCGCATAGCGCGGCAGCCAAAGCTTATACGGCAAACGACTTTTAAGCCGGAAGAGGTGGCTCGTATGGCCATAGACGGGCTAATGGCCGGCAAAGCAGAGATTATCCCCGGATTGATGCAGCGGCTCTACAAGCGCATCTTCTTGTGGCTGGCGCCGCCGGAGTTGATACAGTGGCTCATTCGGCGTACCCTGCAGCGGCGGGCTTAGCGCAGTGAGCCATTAGACTTGTTTAATGGCCCGCAGAACAAGTCCATTACGAGGCAGCCCCTGTTGAAACAGAAGGCGTATCGGCCACTTTGTCGATGGTGGCTTCATACAGAACCTCCAGCGTGACGTCGCGCACCTTGAGAAAAACCTCCCGGATCGCGCAGGTTTCTTCCTGCCGGCATTCTTCACAGGGCATATAATAATTGAGGGATACGCAGGGTAGCATGGCAATGGGGCCATCCATGATGCGTATGATGTCGGTGAAGGAAATCTCAGAAGGTTTTTTGAGCAGCTTGTAGCCGCCGTGGCGGCCGCGTTTGCTGTACAGCAGGCGGTTGTTGCGCAGGTCGCGCAGGATGCTTTCCAGGAATTTTTGTGGAATGCCTTCTTTTTCAGCTATTTCGGTAGAGAATACGGCTTCTTCCCGGTCTTGGTGGCGAGCGATGTAAAGGATAGCCTTAATGGCGTATTTGCACTTCTTAGAAATCATGTCTTTGGTTTGAGCAAGGACAAAGCTAAAAAAAAATGGAGATACCCGCATCTTTTGTCTTTAACCGCTAAAAGTCGATGAGATAAGGGCTTGTGAGCAGGAGTGAAGTACTTGCCGTCGTAAATAAATCTATACTTAGTCGATAGATTTTATAAAATCTATTTGCTTTTATGGAATTTGCCTTTACCTTTGTGGCAACTTATCAACAGGACAAATGAGGGAAGAACTGACGATCATCCAGTCGGAGACGGCTGATAAAGGGATAGGAGAGACGTTGCAGTATTTATGCGGGCGCTACCCGGAGGGCGTAGTTTTTTCCACTTCTTTTGGCCAGGAGGATCAGGTAATCACTCACCTTATTTTTGCACAAGGCGCAGCGGTAGCCGTATTTACCCTCGATACGGGCCGGTTGTTTCAGGAAACCTATGATGTCATCGACCGCACGCTGGCCCGCTATGGAAAGCCCATACAGGTCTATTATCCCGATACGCGTCAGGTAGAGGCCTTGGTAGCCGACCAAGGTATGAACGGCTTTTACCTGTCGGTTGAAAATCGAAAATCCTGCTGCGAAGTGCGCAAAATAGAACCGCTAAAGCGGGCGCTTGCGGGCAAAAAAGTATGGATAACAGGGCTGCGTGCCGGCCAGTCGGAAAACCGCAGTAGTATGCCCGCCTTTGAATACGACGAGCGCTTTGGTCTTATTAAATACAATCCGCTCATAGATTGGAGCCTCGACGAGGTAGAGGCTTACCTCGAAAAATACAACGTACCCCAAAATGCCCTTCATAAAAAGGGATTTGTGAGCATAGGTTGCGCGCCCTGTACCCGCGCCATCCAGCCCGGCGAAGACATCCGGGCGGGCCGGTGGTGGTGGGAGCAAAGCCATAAAGAATGCGGTCTTCACGCTAAATAATTTACGCCCATGAGTCAAAAGAATCTGCTCCGCCAATTAGAAGACGAAGCGGTCTACATCCTGCGCGAGGTAGCCGGCCAGTTCAACAACCCCGTCATTTTATTCTCGGGGGGTAAAGACTCGATTACTGTAGTGCAATTGGCAAAAAAAGCCTTTGCGCCCGGTAAATTTCCCTTCCCGTTGTTGCACATCGATACGGGCCACAACTTCCCGGAAACCATCCGCTTTCGCGATGAGTTGGTGGAACAACTCGGCGCCCGCCTGATTGTGCGCTATGTACAAGACAGCATCGATCAGGGCAAAGTGCGAGAGGAGAAGGGGCGCTACGCCAGCCGCAACGCCTTGCAAACGACCACGCTGCTCGACGCCATCGAGGAGCTAAAGTTCGATGCCTGCATAGGCGGCGCCCGCCGCGATGAGGAGAAGGCCCGCGCCAAAGAGCGCATTTTCTCCATCCGCGACGCTTTTGGGCAGTGGAACGAAAAAATGCAACGCCCTGAGCTCTTCGATATGCTCAATGGCCGCATTCAGCCAGGTGAAAATGTGCGCGTTTTCCCCATCAGCAATTGGACGGAGCTCGATGTATGGAACTACATTCGCCAGGAAAACTTAGCCATACCGTCCATCTACTTCGCCCACGAACGCGATGTGCTTTTCCGCGATGAGCTCCTTATCCCGGATTCCCCTTACATCCAGGTGGATACTACCGATGAGATAGCCCGCAAATGGGTGCGTTTCCGGACGGTGGGCGACATGACCTGTACCGCCGCAGTAGAATCGACGGCCGCCACCCTCGACGAAGTCATTGGCGAAATTGCCGGCTCGCTCATCTCTGAGCGCGGCGCACGCATCGACGACAAACGCTCGGAAGGCGCTATGGAAGAGCGCAAAAAAGTAGGTTATTTCTAACTACCCCACAAAGCACAGCTCATTATGGATATGCTCAAAATAGCTACGGCAGGCAGCGTCGACGACGGTAAAAGCACCCTTATCGGTAGACTGCTCTACGAAACCAACGCGCTCAAGGCCGACCAACTCGCTCATATTAAAGATAAGAGCGAGCGCAACGGCTTCGATTATCTGGATTTTTCATTAGCCACCGACGGCCTGCTCACCGAGCGCGAGCAGGGCATCACCATAGATGTTTCACACATCTACTTTTCTACTCCTCGGCGTCGTTTCGTTATTGCCGACTCGCCGGGCCACGTAGAGTATACCCGAAACATGATTACGGGCGCCTCCAATGCGCAAACGGCCCTGATACTCGTGGATGCGCGCAAGGGCATTACAGAGCAAACCCGCCGGCACTTTTACATCACCCGGCTGCTGGGCATACGCAACTTAGTGCTATGTGTCAATAAGATGGATTTGGTCAACTACGACCAGAACGTCTTTTCCGATATCGTCATCGACTTTAATGCGCTGGCCGGTCGCCTGCCTGCCGGTCTGCTCAATGTGCGCGACATACCGCTTTCGGCGCTTAAGGGGGAAAATATCGCCCGCCATTCCTCCCTTATGCCCTGGTATCAGGGCGATAGCCTGTTACAACTGCTGGAGTCGGAGACTGCGGATAGCCGCCTCGACGAAACGCCTGTTTTGCAAGTGCAATACGTGTTGCGCCCCCGCACGGAGGCCCTACACGATTACCGGGGCTATTTGGGCAAGGTAAAAGCCGGTGTTTTTCGGGTGGGCGACTCCATTACAGCCCTGCCTTCGGGCCTCAGCACCCGCGTTAAAAAAATTGAAGTGCATGGCCATGAAGTCGACGCCGTGCGCGCCGGCGACAATTGTAGTCTGCTGTTGGAAGATGAGCTCGACATCTCCCGGGGCGATACATTAGTAGTAGCTCCCGAAGAACTTACCGAATACCGCAGCCTGACGGCCAAGGTGTGCTGGATGGATCGGCAACCCCTGTCGGTGGGCAAAAAATTGTGGCTACAACACGGCGTCAACCGGGTACAGGCCCGCGTGACCCGTATCGACTCGGTGGTGGCCACCGACACCTATGAGGCACGGGAAGCCGAGGGCGCATTCCGCCTCAACGATATAGGTTTGCTGGAGCTTCAATTGGCCAACCCCATTTTCGGAAAACCTTATGCCGAAAGCCGGGCCGGCGGCGCCTTCATCCTCATAGATGAGCAGTCGTCCAACACGGCAGGGGTGGGCTTTATAGAGGCTTAGCTTTTTGTGTACGGCAAATGACCCCAAAAAACCATGGAAAGTTTTCGCACTGAGCTGGAAGATCCCGTTGTGGCGCGGGATATACTCGAATTGGAGCGCAAAATTTATGCGTATCGCCACGGCCAGATCGATGAAGACCGCTTTCGCAGTCTGCGCCTGGCGCGGGGCGTATACGGGCAGCGACAGCCCGGCGTACAGATGGTGCGCATCAAACTGCCCTTCGGAAAAGTAACCGCCCGACAGCTCCGGCGCATAGCCGATGTGTCGGATCGTTACTCCAATGGCAACCTCCATATCACTACCCGTCAGGACGTGCAGATTCACTACGTCAGCCTCGACCGTACGCCCGAACTCTGGGCTGAACTCGAGCGCGACGACGTGACCCTGCGCGAAGCCTGCGGCAATACGGTGCGCAATGTAACGGCCTCGCCTATGGCCGGTATAGACCCTGCCGAGCCTTTTGATGTAAGCCCCTATGCCCAGGCTTTATTTGCTTACTTTTTGCGCAATCCGATATGCCAGGATATGGGCAGGAAGTTTAAAATTGCCTTTTCCGCTTCTGCCGCCGACGATGCCTTGGCTTTTGTACACGATTTGGGCTTTATTCCCCGCGTAGAAGGGGGCGTGCGTGGCTTCCGGGTGATGCTCGGCGGCGGCATCGGCGCTCAGCCTCAACACGCCGAGCTGGCCTGGGACTTTTTGCCGGCAGATCGTATCATCCCCTTTACAGAAGGCGTGCTGCGCGTCTTCGACCGCCATGGCGAACGGTTGCGCCGCCATAAGGCTCGGCTCAAGTATTTGGTGAAAGAACTGGGGATGGAAGCATTTATGGCCTCAGTGGAGGCAGAGGCATTGGCGTTGCCTCATCGCGTTTACCCTATTGAGGCTGCGGAAACGCCATCGCCGGCTCCCCTTCGGTCTGCGCCTATGCTCCTGCCAACGCCTTCGCCCGGCTATGCGCGCTGGCGCTCGGCCAATGTTTTTCCGCAAAAGCAGGAAGGCTATTTTGCCGTGGGTATAAAAATTACCAATGGCGATCTGCATTCCGATATTGCCCGTCAATTAGCTGATGTAGCAGAGCGCTGGGCGCAGGACGACCTGCGCTTCACCATTCAGCAGGGCATATTGTTGCGTTTTGTGCAAGAGGCGCATCTGCCCGCGTTGCATAGCGAGTTGGCGGCTATAGGCTTAGCTCAGGCAGGTTACGGCTCGGTGATGGATATTGTAGCCTGCCCCGGTACCGATACCTGCAATTTGGGTATCGCCGGCAGTATGGGGCTGGCCCGCGAACTGGAACGCCTGTTGGAGGCGGAGTTTCCGGAGTTGATCTCCGAAAAAGACCTCACCATCAAGATTAGCGGCTGCATGAATGCCTGCGGCCAGCATACCGTGGCTAACATTGGCTTTCAGGGTATGACGGTAAAGGCCGGCGCGTTGGTAGCCCCGGCTTCTCAGATTTTGCTGGGCGGCGGCCCCTCGGGTGAAGGTCAGGGCCGTTTTGCCGATAAGGTACTCAAAGTGCCCGCCCGCCGAAGCCCTGAGGCCCTGAGGCGTTTGTTGCTCGACTTTCAGCAACACCGCCTGCCTGCCGAGCCCTTTAATGCCTACTACGACAGGCAGGGTACCGACTATTTCTACCAGATGTTAAAAGACCTTTCGGCCACCGATAACCTGACGCAGGAGGATTTTACCGACTGGGGCAACGCCTCCGTTTATGAGGTAGCTATAGGGGTAGGGGAGTGCGCGGGTGTGACTGTGGATTTGGTGGCAACCCTCCTCTTTGAAGCAGAGGAAAAGTTGGACTTAGCAGAGGCCGCCTTAGTCGATGCCCGCTTATCGGATGCGCTTTACTGGGCTTACACGGCTATGCTATACGCCGCTAAAGGTATACTTACGCCCACCGAGGCTAAAATGAATACCCAGGCGGCCATCATACGGGAGTTTGATACTTACTTTACAGGTACAGGCGAGGTAAACCTGGGGCAATCATTCCATGATATGATCTATCGCATCAACCAGATTTCGCCCAACCCCTTCTTCGCCCGCGAATACCTCGACGACGCACGCCGGTTCCTTGGCCGGATTCAAGAACTCCGCAGTCGCCAGCTAAAGCATGAAGTCGTTTAAAGTAGCCAAAATATCGCTGGTAGGCGCAGGGCCGGGCGATCCCGATCTGCTCACCCTCAAAGCCCTGAAGGCCATTAAGTCGGCAGGGGTTATTCTCTACGATGCCCTCGCCAATGAGGCTTTGCTGAGCCACAATCCTGGCGCGCATGCCATTTATGTGGGCAAGCGGCGGGGCTGTCAGGCTTACAGCCAGGAGGCCATTATCGAACTGATGATCGACCTCGCAAGGGTTTACCACCACGTGGTGCGCCTGAAAGGCGGCGATCCTTCGGTGTTTGGTCGCGCCGCTGAAGAAATCGAAGCAGCCCGTCAACACGGCATAGAAGTAGAAGTTATACCGGGTATTTCCTCTTATTCGGCCGTAGCGGCCGGCGTTCAGGCGCCGCTTACCCGCAGGGGCGAGAGCGAAAGCTTTTGGGTTGCTACGGGCTCTACCCGCGACGGGCGCATGTCCGACGATATACGCCTCGCCGCTCAATCGTCGGCTACCGTTATCGTACTCATGGGCATGAGTCGTCTTGCCGAAATTGTAGCCGCCTTTCGCCTTCATAAGCCTGCCGACTACCCCGTGTGTATCGTTCAGCACGCCAGCTTGCCGCAGGAACGCATGGAGGCGGGTACCTTAGCCGATATCGTCGCCCGCAAGGAAGCTTCAGGCATCGATAATCCGGCCGTCATCATCTTTGGGCAGGCTGTCCGCGATGCGCGGCCTTCAGCCTTGCTGCATCCGCTCGACAACCGCGTGCTGGCGATATGAAC
This sequence comes from uncultured Saprospiraceae bacterium, assembly GCA_964406855.1. Classification (GTDB taxonomy): domain Bacteria; phylum Bacteroidota; class Bacteroidia; order Chitinophagales; family Saprospiraceae; genus JAUMBM01. Next base: position 994 of record CAYOTJ010000054.1, on the reverse strand, counting down.
ACCCTCTATCCCGTTTTCCTCAAAGCCGATCGCCTGCAATGGCTCATTGTAGGCGGCGGGGCCGTAGCGCTGGAGAAGCTTACTTTTCTCTACAAGTCGAGCCCTGAAGCGGTAGTTACCCTGCTGGCGCCGGAAATTCGGCCGGAGATCGTAGCTTTGTGCCGTCAACACCCCCTGCGGTTGGTGGCAGAACCTTACCATGTCAGTTGGCTGGAGGGCCGTCACCTCGTTGTTGCCGCCACCAACGATCCAGCCGTAAACAGGGAAGTGTATGCCCACTGCCGCCAACGACAACTGCTGGTGAATGTAGCGGATACCCCCGATTGTTGCGACTTTTATTTAGGCGGCATTGTCACCCGAGGCGACCTAAAAATAGCCATTTCCACCAATGGTAAGGCGCCCACGCTGGCTAAACGGCTGCGAGAACTCTTTGAAGCCATCTTCCCCGATGATTTGCAAGAACTTTTAGACAACATGCAGCGTTACCGAAAGAACTTGCGCGGACACTTCGAGGAGAAGGTTAAATTGATGAACGATTTGACTAAATCATTGGTAAATGAAGACGATAAAAACTGATATATTAATCATAGGCGCCGGACCCGTAGGCTTATTTACCGTCTTTGAGGCCGGGCTCATGAAGCTCCACTGCCACCTCATCGACGCCCTGCCCCAGCCGGGCGGGCAGCTTTCGGAGATCTACCCCAAAAAGCCCATCTACGATATTCCTGGTTATCCCTCTGTGCTGGCCGGCGACCTCATTGATCGCCTCATGGAGCAAATCGAACCCTTTCAGCCGGGCTTCACGCTGGGCGAAAGGGCCGAAACCATTGAGAAAAACGAAGAAGGGCACTTCGTCGTCACCACCCATGAAGGAACCCGCCATCAGGCGCCCGTTGTCATCATTGCCGGCGGCCTCGGCAGCTTCGAACCCCGCAAACCCGCCATCGCCAACTTAGCCAACTACGAGCAAAAAGGCGTAGCCTACATCGTCAAA
>CAYOTJ010000053.1:1949-12281 GCA_964406855.1 uncultured Saprospiraceae bacterium | reverse complement strand
CCCCGGGCGAGTATAGCGTCACCGTCACCCGCACCGACACGGTATGCACCGCCGAAGACGTCGTCAACCTCAACGTTCGCCCCCTGCCCGAGCTGGAGCTGGGCCGCGATACTAACCTCTGTGAAGGCCAGTCCATTCGCTTAGGTGCCGTATTCCCCGAGGCTGTGGCCACCTGGCAGGACGGCAGCCAGGCCGACTCGTTTCTCATAACCGCCCCCGGCCGCTACCGGGCAGTACTTGAGCACCCCTGCGGCATCATAGCCGACGACCTGGAGGCGACCTACGAAAACTGCCGCGAAGTATACCTCCCCAACGCCTTTAGCCCCAACGACGACGGCGTCAACGACCGGTTTTATCCCCAAGATGGCGGCGACGTACAGGAAATTGTACACCTGACCGTATACGACCGCTGGGGCGGCATGGTTTTTCGGCGCCGAAACTTCGAGGCCAATGAATCCGGCTTAGGCTGGAAAGGCGACCACCGCGGCCGGCCGCTCGGGCCGGGCGTTTACCTTTGGGTAATGCACGTCCGCTTCCGCGACGGGTACAGCGAGGAACGCACCGGAGAGGTAATGCTGGTGCAATAGCCAGGCGAACGTATCGCATCTGCCTGCGCCAAGCGCATGGTTTGCCTTATGATCTCGCTAAACAAGTCTATTTTTCCTTTATTCGGGGCCCCGCCGCATAGCATTCACCTCCATATACAGCTTGCGCGGCGCCGGGTGTTCCGCTATTATGGCCATCTGCCCCGCGTCCTTTGAGGGCCGCAGCGCAGATAGCCATACCGCTTCACCCCCTGGTCCGACAAAAAGAAGCCGCAGACAGGCAATCGTTGAGTGGAAGTGGTTGTAATGGATTGGAGTACAGTGTTTTATTGTGTTGCGTGAGGGATAGGAGCGGTATGGCGACCCCAGGAGCCATAATAGCGGATAGCCCGACCCGCAGGGGCACGCCCAAAACATTTAATACCCAGCTGCGCGCTAACCCAGTTTGCCCAGCACCTGCTCCTGATAGCTGCGTCCTATGGGCAGTTGTTTGCCGCCGATTTCCACTTCGTTGGCCGAATAGGCTTCAATTTTGCGGCGCGCTACCAAAAAGGAGCGATGGATGCGCATAAAGGCCTCGTCGCCCAGCAGGGCCTCCAACGCGCCGATTTGCATTTTTGTGACTACTGACCGATGCGGCAGCACAATGCGCACATACTCTTTGAGGCTCTCTACATAGAGGATGTCGGCGGCGTCTACTTTGATTCTTTTTTTGCCCTCGTTGAAGAAAAAAGATGCCGTTGGGGTAGGGGAGGGCTGCTCCACAGCCGTGGGCGGAGCGAGTTTTTGAACGGCTTTCAGGAAGCGGCCAAATTCGATGGGCTTGAGCAGATAGTCTACTACATTGAGCTCGTAGCCCTCCAGCGCGTACTCGTGGTGAGCCGTAGTGATGATCACCTGAGGCGGATTGGGGAGCGCGCGCAAAAAATCGAAGCCCTTCAATTTGGGTAAATGCAGATCGAGGAAGAGTACCTCTACCGGCTGTTTTTGTAAAAAAGCCATAGCGTACAAGGCATCGGTACAGTGGCCGGCCAGCGTCAGTCCGGGCGCATCGCGGATGTAGTCGCTGAGGACTTCAGCGGCTAATGGTTCGTCTTCAACGATGAGGCATCTGAGCATAAGACGGGAGTTTGGATGAAGATAACCAAGCGGGCATAAAAAATGCCTGCTTCATGCTGCAAGGTCAGCTCATGCGCGCCGGGATAGAGCAATTCCAACTGTCGGCGGAGGTTGGGCAGGCCCAGTCCGCCGCCCGCAGGCCCGTCGTTTTCCTCGGTGTCATTGCTCACCTCGGCGCAAAGACGACCTTCTTCCAGGGCAATGCGAATGCGCATTCGGGTTATGAAGCGATTTTCGCCGGCCCCGTGAGTGAAAGCATTTTCTACCAAAGGCAATAACAGCAGCGGCGCAATGGCCTGATCTGGCCGATCTACAACCTCTTCGTACTCCAGCGCCAGCCGCTCGCCATAGCGCAGCTCCTGCAATTCGACGAGATCGCGGATGACCTTCAGCTCATCGGCTATGGGTATGGCCGGGCGGGCGCAATCGTACAGAATAAAGCGCATGAGCTGCGACAACTTGAGCAGGAGTTGGGCGCTGCGCGGCGACTCGCGCCGGGCCAATGCGTAGAGGTTGTTGAGGGTATTGAATAAAAAGTGCGGATTGATCTGCGCCCGCAGAAATTTTAGTTCTGCCTCTAATTTTTCCTGCTGCAATTGCGCCTCCCTGAGGCGGGCCCTTTGGTGGGCGCGGCTGAGGCGTATGGCCGTTGCCGCCGCTACTACCGTGCCGATGTCTATGGCCGTAAACAGCAGTCGGTCTATATGCCAGAAAGTCATGCTGTAATGTTGGGCGTAAAAGGCCGGATAGAGCGCGAAGAACATCACGCACCTATTGACGAGTAGCGCGCCCAACAACCCCAGCAGCAAGGCCGCCGCTATGCGCAGCGGGGGCCAGGGCGGCCGCCGGTCGAGCCAGCGAAAGACTAAGTAGGTGAGCGCTATTTTGGCGGGTAGTTGCGCCAGTTCGCTCACATAGGCCGGGCCAAAGCGCATGTCGTAACGCCCCGACAGATAACCCATCATCAGGAGGTAGACTGCCCAGAAGCCAATATGTCGTCGCCAACTTGATTTCATGGCGGTAATTTCCGATAAAAGTTGGGGATTTTATACCGCAAACAGCCAAACGACGGCCTGCTCCCCATCAACGACGATTTTCACTGGCGCAGCCGCCGCGGCTGCGAAACCTGCTTTTGGGCCATTCTATGCCGTCGTTCTTACACTTTTCGGTCATGGTCATTTTGGAGGCCCTAAGTTTGTTGCCGAACCATTCCGCTATGGGTATGAAAATGATTCAACTGTTTGTTTCTCGCCTGTTTGCTTCTTTGTTACTGGTGTCGGCTGCAACGCCGGCAAGTCGTGCGCAACCGCTCTTTACCCGCATCGCTGAAGGGCCTGTAGTAAGCAGCCCCTCCGACAGCCGCAGCGTCAACTGGATAGATGTGAACGGCGACGGCCGCGATGATCTGTTCATCTCCAATGGCCCTGCCGGGGGCCAAAACAATGCCCTTTACCTCAACCAGGGCGACGGGACTTTTAGTGCTATTGCCAACGACCCCATCGTTTCTGACAGCAGCCCTTCCGATGGCGCCACCTTTGCCGATGCCGATAACGACGGCGACCCCGATGCTTTTGTTGTGACCTGGTATGGACACATCAACTATTATTATCAAAACCAGGGCGACGGGCAGTTTTTACACCTTCCGGGCAGCCACACAGGCGCATTAGGCACTTACTCGGAGACGGCCGCCTGGGGCGATTACGACAACGACGGCTGGGTTGATCTCTACCTCACCAATAGCGACGGCAACCGGCGCAACATGCTCTATCACAACGAGGGCAACGGCTCTTTTACCCGCATCACCGAGGGTGCGGGCTTGGATGAAGCTGATTTTTCCCGCTGCGTCAACTGGGTCGACTACGACAACGACGGCGACGTCGATCTTTTTGTGACCAATGAGGGCAACCAAACCAACGATCTTTTTCGCAATGAGGGCGGCGGCCAGTTTATCAAAATCACCCAGGGGCCTCTGGTGCAAAGCCAGCGCGGCTCTATGAGCGCAAGCTGGGGCGATGTAGACAACGACGGCGATCTCGACGTATTTATAGCCAACTCGGGCAACTTCCAGCCCCAGGCCAATCAGCTTTTCCTTAATGAAGGCAATGGGCAGTTTGCAGAAGCCGCCAATACGCCTTTTGCCTCCGACGGGGGCTGCTCTTTTGGCTCTGCTTTTGGCGATATTGACAACGACGGCGACCTGGACTTAGCTGTAGCCAATGGCTTTTGCAGTGGCGCTATTGTCAATTTTATCTACCTCAATGATGGCAATGGCGTCTTTAGTCGCGCTGTGGAAGACGACCTTCAAACCCCCTGCTCCTTTGGGCTGGCCTTTTCCGATTACGATGACGACGGCTTTTTGGACCTCGCCATTTCTACCTGCAAAAACGCCGCCGCATCTCCGCAGCCCAACAACATCCTGCTGCACAACAACGGGAATGCCAACCACTGGCTCAAAGTGCGGCTGGAGGGCGTTGTGTCTAACCGATCGGCCATAGGCGCGCGTCTGATGGTCAAAACCAGTACTGGATGGCAATACCGGGACGTTACCGCCCAAAGCGGATATAATGGCCAGAACAGCCTCGTGGCGCATTTCGGGTTGAGCGCCGCCGAGGTAGCGGATTCCTTAGTCGTGGAGTGGCCGTCGGGTAGTCGCTCCCGACTAGGGCCGCTGAATGCCAACCAAACGCTGCATTTATTGGAAGAAGCGCCCAATGGCGTCGTTTCTCCTGCCTTTGGGGCCAATTGGCGGGTATCGCCCAATCCGGCAAAAAACACCCTTTCGGTACAGGGCGAGCTCAATACGTCGGTTGGTCGCCTGCGCCTTAGCCTTATCGACAGCACAGGCCGGGTTGTCTGGCAACAGCAATGGCAACAGCCCGACACAGGGGCGTTTTCCTGCCAGGCTCCTTTGGAGACGCTGCCCGCCGGGATGTACCGATTGCTCATTGAGGCCGATAAAGAACGGCATACACTGCCGGTGGCCATTATTCCTTAAGTCAGGCGTTCGCCGACAATAGAAAGCCGCATAGCGGAGGATGTTGTAATAATTTGAAATACAGTGTTTTATTGTGTTGCGTGAGGGATAGGAGCGGTATGGCGACCCCAGGAGCCATAATAGCGGATAGCCCGACCCGCAGGGGCACGCCCAAAAGCGCCGGATTGGGATGGCTATCGCATGTTGTACAAAGCTGCCGGGGCAGAATTGGTGACTTACGCCCCAATATACACCTTGACCTCATCTAAAAAAGAAATGGGCTGCGAGCAACTGTTTTGCGCTATTAAGCGTATATTGCATTAAAATTAGCCGTATCCCAGGCCTATGAACGATCCGAAGAGGAAAAAATACGACGAAGCGCTCTACGAACTCATCGCCGAATACGAACAGTCTTCGCGCCAAGGGGAAGCCTTGTTTCTGGCAGAGGAAAATTTCCTACAGTTGCTGGATTATTACGAAGACGAGGAGCAGTTGGAAAAAGCCATTGAGGTTTCTGACCGGGCTATTCTCCAGCACAATTATTCCATCGACTTTTACCTGCGCAAGGCCTATCTGCTGTTGCGCACCGACCGGGCGCCGCAGGCCTTGGACGTACTCGATGAGGCAGCAAGCTATGCCCCCGGCGAGCTGGAAATAGCCCTGCTGCGAGCAGAAGCGCTGGCGCAGCAACGCGAATATGAAGAGGCGCTGGAGCAGTTGAAGCCTTTTCGGCAATTAGACGACCCCCAGGAGTTGAGCGATCTTTATTTAGTAGAAGCAGTGGTATATGAGCATCGCGAAGACTACCGCAGGATGTTCGAGGCGCTGAAAAAGTCATTGCATTACAATCCGCGCAATGAAGACGCCCTCGACCGCATCTGGATGTGCGCCGATTACTGCCAGCGGCAGGAAGAGAGCGCAACCCTGCATCAGGCCATCATCGATGAGGATCCTTACTCTTATTTGGCCTGGCACAATCTGGGGCACGCCCTCGAACACTTGCAACGCCCTGAAGAGGCGCTGGAGGCCTACGAATATGCCTTCCTGATAAAGGACGACTATGTAGAGGCTAAGCTTGATTTTGCCGACTTGTGCTACGAGCAGGAGCAATATGCACGGGCGCTCGACGCCTATCAGGAGGCGCTGGAGAATATGCCGGGCGATGCGCAGATAAGCCTGTGTGCAGGCTTGTGCTACCAGCAATTAGAGCGCTATGAGGAGGCGCAACTGGCCTATCGGACGGCCATCAAAACCATGCCCGACTACGAAGACGCTTACTACCATCTGGGCGAAAGTTTAGGAACTCAGGGCAAATGGGCCGAAGCGGCGCACTACTTTAAACACGCCATAACGCTATATCCGGAGGAGGCCTCCTTTCACTGCGCCGCCGCAGAAGCTGCTTTTCAGTTGAACGACTGGAAAGAGGCCGAGGCGGGCTATCAGCGGGCGACGGCCCTGGCCGCAGAAGAAAGCGCCTATTGGCTCGACTATGCCTGGTTTCTGTTGGCCACCCACCGCCCCGCCGAAGCGGCTACTTTACTGAATCAGGCCACCGAAACGCTAATGGATGCCGAGTTGGCTTATGCCCACGCCGCCTGCCTGATGGTAGCCGGGCGTCAGAAAGAAGGCTATCAGGCGCTGGGCGACGCGCTGGGACTCTACTACGCGGAACATCCCTATCTGTTTGAATGGCTACCGCCTTTGAAGGCCGACCCCCTGACCAATGCCATGCTGGATTTATACCGGTCTTAGAACAAGACTAATAAAGAAAAACTTATTGCTGCTCTAAGTTCCAGGCATTCCAGGCTGCTCCGATCATACCGCCGTTGTTTTGCAGAATGGCTGCTTTGACCCTGGTATTGAGGGTCAGGCAGTGGGCGTATTTTTCGTAGTGCTTGCTGGCGCCGCCGCCGAGGATAATAAGGTCGTGAAGCACTAATCGATCGACAAAATGGAGGTACTCATTGAGGCGGCGCCCCCAGGTTTCCCATTCCAGCCCTTCTCTCTTGCGGGCACTGTCGGCGCAGTAGCGTTCGGCTACCTCCTGATGGCCTTGTAGATAGATGTGCCCAAATTCGGTATTGGGCATCAGCACGCCCTTGTGGAAAAGGGCCGAACCAATACCCGTGCCAATGGTGATGAGCAGTACCGTGCCCATCTCGCCTCGGCCCAGCCCAAAGTGCATGGCGGCAAGGCCGGCGGCATCGGCGTCATTGATCAGGTGTACCCGGCAACCCGTAATATCGCTAAAAACGTTATCAACCTGGCAGTTGAGCCAACTGGAGTGAATATTGGAGGCCGATAGGGCTACTCCATTGCGTATGATGGCCGGGAAGCCGCAGCCGATGTATCCCTTCCAATTGAAGCGGGCGGCCAGCTCGGCAAAGGTTTCGCCCATGGCCTGCGGCGTTGAAGGTTGCGGCGTTTCGAGGCGAATGCGCTCTGAAACCAGCTCGCCGGTTTGAATGTCGATCAGGGCGCCTTTAATCCCGGAGCCGCCAACATCAATGCCTAATACAATTTGTTCGCTCATAAGTATATGGGAAGACATTTCTAATTGATGCCAATGGCCTGCAAATGCAAGCTGCTGCCGATGATCTTTAGCGCATCACGCGCACAATCATCCACATCTTTTCGTTGGGGAAATTGTCGGCATTGGTGCGCGTCGCTGCAATCCGGTCTACTACGTCGAGGCCTTCAATAACCCGGCCAAAGACGGTATAGTCCTGGTCGAGGAAGGGCGTGCCGCCCATGCTGAGGTAAGCCTCACGCACAGCCGTAGGATACCGGAAGTTTTTCTGGGCTTCTATGCGATTCAGCTCGTCGTTGGTCACGGGCTTACCTTGCACAATGTAAAACTGAGAGCCCGACGACCGCTTTTGAGGGTTGTTGGTGCGGGCCGCAGCCAACGCGCCTTTGACATGAGCCAGCGAGTCGGCAAATTCAGCCTTGATGGTATAGCCCGGGCCGCCAGTACCCACAGGCTTACCCGGCTCGGGGTTGCGGCTGTAGGGGTCGCCTCCCTGAATCATAAACCCTTCGATAACGCGATGAAAAAGCAAGCTGTCGAAAAAATGCTGCTCGGCTAACTTCACGAAGTTATCCTGATGCGCCTGAGTGGCATCCGAAAGTTGGAGCACCATATCGCCCATGGGGGTCTGAATCTGCACCAGACACCGATCGGGCGGACTGATGCGGATGGTGCGGGTAGCGCTGCGCGAGCGGTTGCGCGCATCGTAAGCCGTGAGCTTTACGGAATACAGCCCTGAAAAATGGTATTTGTGGGTTGGCGTCGCTTCCGTTGACGTTTTGCCGTCGCCAAAGTCCCATTCGTAACGCACGGCTTTTTGCGACGCATTGGCGAAAGCTATGGCTTCATAGACCCGACTGGTATCGGGCATGGAAAACCGGGCGCGCTGGGCAACAGCCGACAACGTGGCCATCGCTAAAATGACGCCCGTAAGTATGGTTTTTTGCATGGTCATGGAATAGCAGTTTAGTCTAACACAATAACTTTCATCTTAACGTCGGTAGTAGGGCGGTCGTTGTTGTCGCGGGGGAGCTGCGCTATTTTGGCCACCACATCCATGCCGGTCACTACTTCGCCAAACACCGTATAGTCTTGGTCGAGGAATGGCGTGCCGCCCAGCTCTTTGTAAAGCTGCCGTTGGGTGGGGTTGTATTTGATGTGTTTTTGCTGCTCTACATTGTCGAGGTAGGGGTCGTCGATGGGCTGCCCTTCGACGATGTAAAATTGGGAGCCCGACGACTGCTTCTGGGGGTTGTTGTTGCGGGCGGCAGCCAAAGCGCCGCGAATGTGGGGGGCGCCGATTTCAGCATCTACCATATAGCCGGGGCCGCCCATGCCCAACACCTGATCGGGGGGAGCATTGCGGGAGTCCGGGTCGCCGCCCTGAATCATAAAGCCAGGTATAACCCGGTGAAAGATAAGGCCGTCGTAGAAGCCCTCTTTTGCCAGTTTGATGAAATTATCGCGGTGTTTGGGCGTGCTGTTCAGCAGTTTTACCTCAATGTTGCCCTGGGTGGTTTCAATGCGCACATGGGTGAATTTTTCTCCGCACGAGGATAGCGCCATGAGGCCGAGCAAGCCGGCAGAAAAAAGGAGGAGACTGAAACGATGCATAGTCGGTTTGGTTTTATTGTGAAGACAATCCTTCTCCGTTGGCTTCTAATTCAGTAAAATAGGAAATGGCATAGGTTTTTAGCAGGTTTTCCTGTTCTTCCAGGCCCTGCACGGCAATGGGCCTGATTTTGCGCCAGTGGGGCCAGCCGTCGGCGTCGCGGCCGGCAAACTCGTAATAACCCCCATAGCTCATAAGCCGGCATACGCCAATGTGCATGAGGTCCTGCTTTTCCTCTTTGGTGAACCGCTCCTTCCAACGCCCCAACTCCTGAATGCCGATCAAAAAGAGTACCCCGTTCAAGTCGGGTAGCGCGTCCCGTTGAAAGCGATCTTTAATGAGGTGGCGAATGCGTAGCCAGTCGAATTCAAGTTTCCAGGATTCCATATCAGTAATTGACGCCTCAGCGAGCGCCGGGCACAAAGATAGGTTAGAATTTGAATAAAACAGCATCTCCAATAAGGGCTAATCACGCGAATGCAATAGCCGGGTTTTTGCCGCAGCCGGTGTAATGTCATTTGCAAACTGAGGAAAAAAGACTAACTTTCCGCCCAAGAACAACGAAAAACATGACATGATACGTCGCATTCTGGTACCTACCGATTTTTCTGCCGTCTCCGGCGATGCGCTGCTATATGCCGGTGAATTGGCGCGCGCGCTGGGCCTTAGCCGCATTGACGTCGTACATATCTATACCCCTCAAACGGCTCCTGAGGTGGTTATTATCCCTCCCGTGGAAGAAATGCTGCGCGACCGCGAGCGCGCATTAGACCACTTCCTTTCGGAGCACAAACTACCGGAGGGCGTAGTCGCAGAAGGGGATATTCAGGTAGGTTTTGCGGCCGATGAGCTCGTAAAAATATCCATCGACTACGACCTCCTCGTCATGGGCACGCTGGGCGAAAACGATATGCTCGACCGTGTATTCGGCAGCATCAGCAGCTCGGTAGCCCAACGCGCGCACTGCCCCGTACTCCTGATCCCGGCAGGCGTAAAATTTCGAGACTACCTCAATATTATGTACGCCAGCGACGACCTCTCCCTCAGCCGCTCGCTGGTGCTGGAACTCATGGAGTTCAACGACCTCTTCAACGCCCGGGTGCATTTCGTACACGTCAACACCGGCGAGCGAAATGGCTTCAAAGGCGAGCGCGAAAAACTATTCTCTACCCTCTTTTCCGGCCCCGAGCCCGACTTCGCCTTTGAAATCAGCGAAGTGCAGGCCGCCAATGTAGAGGAAGGCCTGCGCGCTTATGTGGGCCAGACTCCCATCGACCTCGTTGTGATGGCCACCCGCCACCGGGGGTTCTGGGAGAGCTTCTTTCACCGCAGCCAAACCCGACAGATGGCCCTCCATCCCGAGCTGCCCCTGCTGGTCTTCCACTGGGGCGACCGCCAATAGCAGGCCATTGCTGCTTTTTGCAATAACTGCTCGCTATCTCCGCCGGCGCCCACAGTTGAGGTTTGTTTTTTTATGGGCCACCCCCGCCCCGCCCGTAATGGCGTTGTTGCCCTATAAAAGTTGATGCCGGGCGGCGCGGCGGCCGGGCTG
>CAYOTJ010000053.1:0-1939 GCA_964406855.1 uncultured Saprospiraceae bacterium | reverse complement strand
CCTTCACCCCGTGGAATATACGCTTCGCTATTCCACAGGGTAAAGTCGGTCAGGCCATACCGCTCCCATCCCTTGTCCGGGGCATCGGCCTTAGCGTTTGTGATGGATTTCCACAGATCGCCTCTTGGTGTGCCTTAGGCCGCTAAGATGCCTTATTTGCCTGCCCCCCGAAAAAACGCCACATTCAGGAAAATAGCCGTACTTTTGCGTACATTTTTCAAAAAACGGCCAGAACACATGCTTTCTGTTTCAAATGTTGCCATTCAATTCGGCAAACGGGTGCTCTTCGACGACGTGGACCTGAAATTTACTAAGGGCAACTGCTACGGCGTCATCGGCGCCAACGGCGCGGGCAAATCCACCTTCCTCAAAATCCTCTCGGGCGCCCTCGAAAGCACACGCGGAAGCGTAGACATCACGCCCGGCGAGCGTATGGCCGTGCTCAGTCAAAACCACTTCGCCTTTGATGAGTTTCCGGTGCTCGATACCGTAATCATGGGCCACCGCCGCCTGTATGACATCATGCAGGAAAAAAATGCCATTTACGAGAACCCCAACGCCACCGAAGCCGACTCGATGCGCGCCGCCGAACTGGAAGGCGAATTCGCCGAAATGAACGGATGGATGGCCGAAAGCGAAGCCGCCGAACTCCTCAGCAACCTCGGTATCCACGAGTCGCTGCACTATAAATTGGTCGAAGAACTCAACGGCTCTGAACGCGTTAAGGTGTTGCTGGCCCAAGCCTTGTTTGGCAACCCCGACATCCTGCTCATGGATGAACCGACCAACGACCTCGACGCCGAAACGAGCGACTGGCTCTGCAATTTCCTCGCCGATTACCAGAATGTGGTTATCGTCGTTTCGCACGACCGCCACTTCCTCGATATGGTTTGTACCCACATGGTAGACGTGGATTTTGGTAAAATCCGAATGTTCACCGGAAACTATACGTTCTGGTACGAAACCAGCCAGTTGATGTCGCGCCAAATGGCGGATAAAAATAAAAAAATTGAGCAAAAACGCGCCGAAATGCAGGAATTTATCGCCCGCTTCTCGGCCAACGCTTCTAAGTCGCGCCAGGCAACCAGTCGCAAAAAAGCCCTAGAAAAGCTCAACCTTGAAGAAATTCAGCCCTCCAGCCGCCGCTATCCCTACATCGCCTTTAAGCCCGAACGCGAACCCGGCGACGTGATCCTGAACATCGAAAAACTCGGCAAAAGAGCCGCCGATGGCAGCCTGCTTTTCCAAAACCTCGACCTGACCTTCAACAAAGGCGATAAAATTGCCGTAGTGGGGCGCAATGCTCTGGCCCTGACGGCCCTGTTTGAGATACTGGCCGGCGAAGACAAAGATTTTGAAGGCAGTTTCCAGTACGGTCAAACCATCTCCGTACAATACCTGCCCAATGACAACAGCGCCTATTTCAGCGGCGACCAGGATGTGAACCTCATTGACTGGCTGCGGCAGTACTCCAAAGACAAGGACGAGTCTTTCATCCGCGGATTTTTGGGGCGTATGTTGTTTGGAGGCGAAGAGGTGTTTAAAAAGTCGGGGGTATTGTCGGGCGGTGAAAAGGTGCGCTGCATCATGTCAAAAATTATGCTTTCCAACCCGAATTTTCTGATCCTCGACGAGCCTACCAACCACCTTGATCTGGAATCCATCACGGCCCTGAACAACGGCATGCAGGAGTTTACCGGCAACCTGATTTTTACCTCGCACGACTACCAGATTCTCGACTCTGTGGCCAACCGGATTGTAGAAATTACGCCCAACGGCATCATTGACATGAACATGAATTATAGCGAATACCTGCATAGCGACAAAGTGCGCGCCATGCGTGAGGCGCTGTATCAGGAAGGGGCGCTGAGGGGGTGAAGGAGTGAGGCGTGAGGGCGTGAGCGGAGGGCTGCCGCAGCGGCTTGGGATGCCAGAACCG
>CAYOTJ010000052.1:5542-12398 GCA_964406855.1 uncultured Saprospiraceae bacterium | reverse complement strand
GCGAAGTTAGATGACGGCTTGTGGGACGATGGCCAGGGTAGCTATGGCGGTAAGCAAGTGACTTCATCAACCTGCGTCAAAACAGGCGACATCCGCCTCCTTTCAGCAGGCGGCCCCGGCCAAGGGATAATAGGGAGCTCCTGCGACCGGATAGCCCGGCCGCCGCGCCGCCCGGCATCAACTTTATATGACAATAAAGCATTTCGGGCGGCGCGGCGGTGGCCCCAAAAAAACAAAACGATCTATATGTTTTCCTTGCGCTTGAGCACGGGCACGTCTTTGACTACCATCATGACGGTATCGCCGAGGCGTTCCTCTACGAGTACGATTTTGCCTTTGCGGAGGTTATCGAGTACTTCGGGCAGAGCGTGGCGTACGGTGATGAGCTCGAGCTTGCGGTCGGCGATGACTTTAAACTCGTGGTCGATGCGCTGAATGAAGCGCTCGATTTTGTCGTCGGTATCGTTGAAGCAGACGTTGAAGCTGATGGCGGTGTTCTGCATCATGTTGACCTGGAGGCGGAGGTCGGCGATGATCTGGAACAGGGCGCTGATGTGGTGCTCGGCTACGAAGGAAAAGTCGCGGGTGGAGATGTGGAGCAAGGCCTGGTTGTCTTCGACGGCTACCATGGGCGGGTAGTGGTCTTCGACCTCGCTGGAGATGAAGGTGCCTTCGTCTTCGGGTTTTAGGAACGACTTGACGTAGAGCGGGATGGTTTTGTTTTGGAGGGGTTTGATGGTTTTGGGGTGAATGACCTTGGCGCCGTAGTAGGTCATTTCGATGGCCTCTTTGTAGGAGAGGCGGTCGAGTTTGATGACGTTGTCGAACTTGCGGGGGTCGGCGGTGAGTACGCCGGGCACATCTTTCCAGATGGTCATGCTGTCGGCATCGAGGCAATAGCTGAAGATGGCGGCGGTATAGTCGGAGCCTTCGCGCCCGAGGGTAGTGGTGAAATTTTCAGTGGTGCTGCCGATGAAGCCTTGGGTAATGATGAAGCCTTCTTTTTCGAGCATGGGCTGCACGATGCGCTCGGCGCGGGCTTCGGTTTCGTCCCACTGTACCCAACCTTCGCGGAAGATGTCGTCGGTGAGAATAACGTCGCGGGCGTCGAGCCATTGGGTGGCGAGACCGATGGCGTTGAGGTGGGCGTGTACGATGCGGCTGGATACCAGCTCGCCTACCCCGATGATCTGGTCGTACATGTAGTCGTAGTTTTCATGGGGGGGCTCTTCGAGCACCCATTCTACGGCCACGAAGAGGTCGTTGATGAGGGCGTATACGTCGTGTTCTTTACCCAGCAATTCTTCGCACATGGCGTAGTGGGAGGCTTTGATGCCATCGAGCAGGGCTTGGGCCTGGCCGGTTTGTTCGGCTTGTGCCATGACGACCTTTTCGAGGGCGTCGGTAGTTTTGCCCATAGCCGATACGATGATCACCAATTTTTCATGGGCGTACCGCTGAAGTATCTGGCCTACGTTTCGCACCGAGGCTGCGTCTTTCAGGGAGGCGCCGCCAAACTTGAAAACCTTGAGGTTCTTTTTCATGATGGCAAAGAAAATTGTGGGTAAACGATTGAAAACAGGCGTAAAAAGGCTGCAAAGATAGGGGGTTTGGCGGGATCGCGTTTTAAAAAAAGCGTCAAATTGATAATAATTCTTTATAGAAACGGGGTTTTCTTTGGATTGTATTCAAGTAAAGTGGTATAACTTGCAAAAAATCAAAACAAAATTCCGTTTACTATCCTGTGTTCATCATTTTATTACATTTGCCATGACAAATTTCATAATCTTATGTCTTCATCGATTAAAACGGCTTTAGAAGCGCTCGGAGTGGGTATGTTTACCGTTTTTGTGGCCTTGGCGTTGGTGGTATTGACCGGTCGGATGCTGATCAGGGGCGTTAATGCCCTTTCGCCGGAATCCGGCGGCCCCAATAGAGAAGATGAAGGCAACGGTGTTCGGCCTCCGGATCATGCGGCCGTATTGGCAGCGGCCATAGCGGCGGCAACGGGCGGCGAGGGCCGTGTAGTAGAAGTCAAGTCCAACCAATCATAAACCAAGACGATCTCTAACATCCATTATGGCAAAAGAAATACAACTGTGTTTGGTATACCGGGATATGTGGCAGTCATCGGGCAAGTATATGCCCCGGTTAGATCAATTAGAGCGGGTAGCCGATCCCATCATCGACATGGGCTGCTTTGCCCGGGTGGAAACCAATGGCGGCGGTTTTGAGCAGATATGCCTGTTGGCCGGTGAAAACCCCAACCGGACGGTGCGCGGCTGGACCAAGGCCTTCAACCAGGCCGGCATAGGTACTCAGATGCTGGAGCGCGGCCTCAATGCGCTGAGCATGAACCCCGTAGGCGCCGATGTGCGCCAGTTGATGTTCAAGGTAAAGAAAAAGCAGGGTACGGATATTTCGCGCTCTTTCGACGGGCTCAATCATCCGGAGAACTTAGCTTTGTCGTTTCAGTATGCCCGCGAAGCCGGTATGACGGCCCAGGGAGCGCTGTCGATTACGCACTCGCCCATACATACCGTCGACTACTACGTTCAGTTGGCCGACCGCTTCATAGCGCTGGGCGCCCAGGAGATTGCTGTGAAAGACATGGCGGGCGTAGGCAGGCCCGCATCCATCGGACGCATTGTGCGCGGGGTAAAGGCCCGCCATCCCGAGGTGTTGGTGCAGTACCACGGCCATGCTACCCCCGGCTTCTCGGTAGCCAGCTCGCTGGAGGCGGCCCGCGCCGGGGCCGATATCATTGATGTGGGTATGGAACCCCTGAGCTGGGGCACCGGCCATGCCGACCTGCTGACCATACACGCCATGCTCAAAGACGATGGGTTTGCGCTGCCCGACATCAATATGAAGGCCTATATGGGGGTTCGGCAGCTCACCCAGTCGTTTGTGGATGATTTTCTGGGGTACTACATCAGTCCGCAAAACCGCCTGATGAACAGCTTGCTCATAGGCCCCGGCCTTCCCGGCGGCATGATGGGCAGCCTGATGGCCGACTTAGAGAAGAGCTTGGTGAGCCTCAATCGGTGGTTGGAAAAAGAAAACCTGCCGCCGATGACCCAGGACGAACTGCTGCTGCGCCTTTTTGAAGAGGTGGAGTATGTATGGCCCCGATTAGGGTATCCGCCGCTGGTGACGCCCTACAGCCAATACGTGAAAAACGTAGCGCTGGTAAACGTATTGCAGCGCATCAAGGGCAAAGAGCGTTGGTCGCTCATCGACGAAAATACCTGGAACATGATCTTAGGCGGCGGAGGCCCCCTGCCGGGCAAGCTGGGCCCCGAGATTGTAGCCTTAGCCGAAGAAAACGAAAGAACGTTCTTCACCGGCAACCCTCAGGATTTATACCCCAACGAGTTGGACAAATACCGGGAACTCATGCAGCGCAAAGGCTGGCATGCCGGCCCCGACGACGAGGAGTTGCTGGAATACGCCCTACACCCCCGCGAGTACGAGCGCTACAAATCGGGCGAAGCCAAAGCTGATTTTGAAAAAGACTTAGCCAAACAGCGCGGCGGCGCGCCGCCGCAGCAGGTTGCTCCGACCCCTCCGGCGCGCCCCAGCCAGATGACCATCACCATCGACGGCAAAGCCTATCAGGTAACGGTGGCCTATGGGGAAGAAGCCGACAGTCTGGAAAAGCCGGCCGCTCCGCCAAACCCTGCCCCCGAATCCAACGGCCACAGCTTAGCCGTTAAAGCGCCGCTGGAGGGCAAATTCAGGCTCGTCAAAGACCCTTCGGAAAAGCCCATCAAGGTGGGCGACGCCATCAAAACCGGCGACACCTTAGGTTATATAGAAGCCATGAAAGTGATGAACGCCCTGACCGCCCCCCAGCCCGGCCGGGTGAAAGCCATCGTCGCGCAGAACGGACAGGATGTGCTGGAAGACGACGACCTCATCACCTTAGAACTTTAGGCGCATGGAGAAGATATTAAAGATGAGCGCCTTCGACGAGCTGGCCCAGGAGCCGCTGGCCTTGGTTATGCTGGCGCTGGGCGCGTTATTGCTCTACTTGGGCATCTTCAAAAAGTACGAACCCATGCTGCTGGTGCCCATAGGTTTTGGGGTGCTGCTGGCCAATATCCCCGGCGGCGGCATGGCGGTAGTATCCGATCCGAATGAAGCGTGTTATATGGCGATGCCCTTGCAGGCCATTGCCGCCGAATACGGCATTATGAACATGCTCTATTTTGGCCTCATCAAGAGCGGATTGCTGCCGCCCCTGATTTTTATGGGTGTGGGAGCGCTCACCGATTTTGGCCCTATGCTGCGCAACCTGAAGTTGGCTTTTTTTGGGGCGGCGGCCCAGTTGGGTATTTTTAGCGTATTGCTGGGCGCCGTATTTATGGGTTATAGCCCTAAAGAAGCCGGGGCGTTGGGCATCATAGGGGGCGCCGACGGGCCTACGGCCATTTATACAGCCATCAAACTGGCGCCCGATTTGCTGGGACCCATAGCCATTGCCGCCTATAGTTATATGGCTTTGGTACCGGTGATCATCCCGTTGGTGGCGCGCCTGAGCATCCGACCCGAAGAGATGCGGATTAACATGAAAGAACAGGATAAGCTGTACCCCAACCGGGTAGAAATTAAAGACATACGGCTTACTAAAATCTTGTTTCCCATAGTACTTATTCTCGTAGTATCGCTGCTGGCGCCCTCGGCTACGCCATTGTTGGGCTTTTTGCTTTTCGGCAACTTAGTCAAAGAATTAGGCGCCGATACCGGGCGATTGTTTCAGGCAGCTTCGGAGACCATCCTCAATACGGCTACGGTATTTTTGGGGCTTACCATCGGCGCTACCATGACGGCGGCAACCTTTCTGGCGCCCACAACGCTGGGGATCATCGTAGGCGGGTTTCTGGCCTTCTGCATTTCGGTATGGGGCGGCATTATGGCCGTAAAGGTGCATAATGTGTTTGCAGTCAAAAAAATAAACCCGCTCATCGGCGCTACCGGCCTGAGCGCCGTACCCATGTCGTCGCGTGGGGCCAACGAGATCGCTCGGAAGTACGACCCCCAAAACCACATCCTGCAATACGCTATGGCCAGCAACATCTCGGGGGTTATTGGGTCGGCAGTGGCGGCAGGGGTGCTCATCGCCCTACTCCAATAGGATAAGGCGCTATTCGGGCTCCAGCACATACTTGCCGCCCTCCCGCAAGGTGAGTTTCGACAACTGATGGCGGTGGGCATCGAGAAAGCCTGCCACGCCGGTCGGGTTTTTTCGGCCGTACTGCCGCAGGGCCCAACCTGCTGCCTTTTGTACAAAAAACTCCCCGGAGCCTGCCCGGGCTAAGATGAGCTCCTGGAGCAGCGGCCAGTCGGTATCCTCTTTGTAATCGAGTTGGAAGAGGATGGCGCTGCGCTGCAGCCAGAAGTTGTCGGAGGCGATCCACTGCCGGGCTAAAGCCTTGGCGGGTTCGGGATGCCGCTTCATGACGGCGCCGGCCAACTTGGGCGCTAAAAAGTCGACGCTATCCCACCATGATTTTTGCTGTATGAGTTCCTCGAACAAGGCCACCCAACTCCAGTCCAACTTCTTGGCCCGCGCGCGCAGGTAGTCGTTTACAAAATACTGTACCTCCCGGTTTTCGGCAGGGCCAAAGCACAGCCGGCAAAGCGCTTTGGCGGTATCGTCGGGCAGCGGGCCGCCCCAGGACAGAATAACCTGCTTCGACAGTTCCTGCCGCCTCGGCTGCGGAATGCCATAAAAAGGGAAGAGGCTGCGCATGTAGCGCGACATGGCCTCCCCGCGATCGGGGTCGGCTTGGGCTTCATAAACTTCCCGAATCTGGTCGAGGATCAATTGAGCGGAACCATCCATAAGGTAAGCGAATTGGTTAGCGGAACATGGTTTCATAAAAAGCAGCCACGGCCTCGTCTACCAGCACATCGCGCGGGCGCAGCGGCTGCCGCAATACAATGCCCTCCAAGGTGCGGCAGCGACTGAGCGCCACATACGTCTGGCCGTGCTCGAAAGCGCCCGCCCCGAGGTCGATGATGATGCGATCAAAAGTTTTGCCCTGGGCTTTGTGTATGGTAACGGCCCAGGCTAACCGCAGCGGAAACTGCGTAAAAGCGCCCACCCGCTCCGTGACGATCTTGTTGGGGTCTTTTTCATCTATGGCATAGCGCAGAATTTCCCACTCGGCGCGCTGCACTTCTATGTACTGGCGCTCGCCCTCTTTTTCTTCTACCAGCACCGTTATGCGCTCGTCTTCCAATTTTACGATCCGGCCAATGGTGCCGTTGACGTATTTTTTATCGGGGTCGTTGCGCAGCAGCATCACCTGGGCGTTGAGCTTGAGGGCTAAAGCCGCCTCTGCGGGGAATAAGCTGGCCGGGAAATCGCCCTGCACCGAAGCCATATAGGTGCGCGCCGGCAGCGCAATGTTGTCGAGTTCGCGCCGGTTGAGGGTGTCGACGGTATGATTGCGGGCCGACAGGGTGATGTAAAACGCATCCTCGGGCACGAAGCCGGGTTGCCAACGGGTATTCAGCGCCGCTAAGTCATCGTGGTCTATGCGATTGGTGCGTATGGCGTCGAGCAGGCGCAGAAAGTGGCGGTTGTCCTGCCGGTATACTTTACTCAGTTCTATGCACTCCAGCGGAAAGCCCTCCTGCATCACCTGAGCCGAAAAGAAGTAGGCCGAAGTATACTCGGTGCTAAAATATCGACGCTCCGCTTCCGAAGCCACTACGGGCGGCAGTTGGAACAAATCGCCAAAGAACACCGCCTGCACCCCGCCGAAAGGGCGGTTGTCTTCGCGGTTGAGGCGCAAAAAGTAGTCGATGTGGTCCAGCAGATCAGCCCGCACCATACTGATCT
>CAYOTJ010000052.1:0-5532 GCA_964406855.1 uncultured Saprospiraceae bacterium | reverse complement strand
AATCGTCTGGCCTGTTACGTTCAGCGCCGCCACGCCGGTAGGCGCCAGCACCACCACCCGGCGGCGGGTCGTTTGCCGGAAAAGCTGAAGCAACGTCGACTTGCCCGTGCCGGCCCTACCCGTCACAAAGAGGTTGGCCCCGCTTTCTAACCGGTCGAGCACATACTGAAAATCGGCGCTCAGCTCCAAAACGGGCCAATCGGGCGGCAGCGGAGGTTGATGCGGAGACGGAGAATCTGTTTCCATAGAGTTGGCGCGATTGCGTGATAAAACACCGCCAAGATAGGGCTAATTTGCCGTATTTATTCGCTCTGATCCACACATTTTGGCGCATGGGCCTCAATTGTAAAGCCGATCTGCTATATTTGCCCCATGAACGAGAAAATGCTGATCCTGGATTTTGGCTCACAATACACGCAGCTCATTGCCCGGCGCGTGCGCGAGCTCAACGTATATAGCGAAATTGTCCCCTACAATCAGCTACCCGTCCTCGACGATAGCATCAAGGGTATCATCCTCTCGGGTAGCCCGTTTTCGGTAAAAGACGACAATGCCCTCCACCCGGCCATCGAGCAGCTCGTAGGCGCCCGCCCGGTGCTGGCCATCTGCTATGGCGCCCAGTATGTAGCCAACTACTACGGCGGGCAGGTAGAGCGATCGCAAAAACGCGAATACGGCAAAGCGCACCTCAAGCGCTTACAGGGCGCCGACGCCCTGCTGGAGGGCATCCCCGACGGCTCCCAGGTTTGGATGTCGCATGGCGATACCGTCACCCAATTGCCGCCGCAGTTCGAGCTGTTAGCCGGCACCGAAAGTATAGAGGTTGCGGCCTTTCGCTCCAAAGAAGGGGCATTCCCCCAACCGGTATATTGCCTTCAGTTTCACCCCGAGGTATACCATAGCCTCGATGGCAAGGAACTGCTCTGGAATTTCGTGCGCAACATCGCCGGCTGCCATGCCGAATGGACGCCCCACAGCTTCGTAGAAAATACCGTAGCCGAGCTCCGCCAACAAATTGGTGGCGAAAAAGTGCTCATGGGCCTGTCCGGAGGCGTCGACTCCACAGTGGCCGCTATGCTGCTGCACCATGCCATCGGCGACCAGCTCGTGTGCTTCTTCATCGACAACGGCTTGCTACGCAAAAATGAATATGCCCAGGTTTTGCACTCTTATCACGGTATGGGCCTGAATGTGCGCGGCGTCGACGCCCGCGAGCGCTTCTACCGCGAGCTGGCCGGCGAGAGCTCGCCCGAAGGCAAGCGCAAAATCATTGGCCGCGTATTCATAGAAGTTTTTGAGGAAGAAGCCGCTCGCCTCGACGGCGTAGCCTGGCTTGGGCAGGGCACCATCTACCCCGACGTCATCGAGTCGGTATCCGTACACGGGCCCTCCGTCACCATCAAATCGCACCACAATGTAGGCGGCCTGCCCGACAAGCTCAAGCTCAAAATCATAGAGCCCCTGCGCATGTTGTTTAAAGACGAAGTTCGGCTCGTAGGCGCCGAATTGGCCATACCGCCCTTTATCCTCAATAGGCACCCCTTCCCCGGCCCCGGGCTCGGCATCCGCATCATCGGCGACATTACGGCCGAAAAGGTAGCCATCCTCCAGGAAGCCGACGCCATCTTCATCAACGGCCTGCGCGAGCACGGTCTCTACGATCAGGTGTGGCAAGCCGCAGCCATCCTGCTGCCCGTGCAGTCGGTAGGCGTCATGGGCGACGAGCGCACTTATGAGCAAACCGTAGCCCTGCGCGCCGTCAACTCCACCGATGGCATGACCGCCGAGTGGAGCCGCCTGCCCTACGATTTCTTAGCCGCCATATCCAGCGAAATCATCAATAACGTCAAAGGAATCAATCGCGTCGTATATGACATCAGTACCAAACCACCGGCCACCATTGAGTGGGAATAAATCTGCAGCCCTGTGGGTGCTCAGCATTATCCTGCTGTTTTCGTCCTGCGACGTACTCAAACCCGTGAGCAGCGGCGGATCATCAACCCAGCCCCGCTCCGCCGAGCTGGAGCCCATCCAGGGCCGCAGGGTGTACGACCCCAAAACGGGTACCTACGTCATCATGCAGGAAGTGCCCACCGAAAAGATGGACACCATCGCCTGGAAGGAAATATCCGAAACCAACTACCCGCCCATTATCTCCAAGCCGGGGGCTTTCCCCATCCTGGGTAGCGGCAATGCAGGCGGTAGCGGCGGTTCTTCGCCCTCCCAGCCCATACGCGTGGGCGAACAGGGGTCTCAGATACTGTCCTCCTACAACGTAGCCGTTATGCTGCCTTTCTTAGCCGATCGCTTCAACCCCGAGTCGGGGCAGATGGACGAAAACTCCCTCTGGGCCCTACATTTCGCCAGCGGAATGCGACTGGCCCTCGAAGAACTGTCGGCACAGGGCGCTAACCTCAACGTCACCCTCCACGATACCCGCGCCAGCGAGCAAACAACCTCCGAGCTGCTGCAAAGCGATCGGGATTTAGCGCAGGCTCACCTCGTCATCGGCCCCTACCGCCGCGAAAATGTGGCCCTCGTAGCCAATAAGGTCAGAAACACCAATCAGGTACTGGTATCGCCCCATAGCGCCGCCTCCAACGTATCCGACCGCAACCCCAACTACATTCAGGTCAATCCCACCCTCGAAACCCACTGCCAAACCATCATGCGTCACGCCTACCCCCGCCACGATCGCACTGCCATCGTGCTGGTAGCCCGCGATGACGCCGCCGAAGTGGCCCGCTTCCAGTTCTTCAACGACGAGTACCGCCGCCTCAACGGCCTGCGCGATACCGCCCGCCTCCAGCAACTCGTCATACCCGCCGCATCGGCCACCATGACCGGCGTCGACCTGGCTCGCTATATGCGCAACAACGATACCACCGTATTCATACTGCCCACCTGGGCCGATGAAATTTTTGTTTCGTCTTTCCTGCGCAAGCTCGACGTCAGCCGCGCCCCCTATCAGGCGGTCGTGGTATACGGTATGCCCCAGTGGATGGCCTTCGAACGCATCGAATTCGACTACTTCGAGCGGCTCAACGTACACGTCACCAGCAGCTTCTACCTCGATCCGGCCAATCAGGACGTGCGCAACTTCCGACGCAACTTCTTCGACCGGTTCGGCGATGTGCCCCGCGAGGAAGCTTTCTCCGGCTACTCCATTGCCCGCTATTTCGTCGATCAGCTCCGCAAGAACGGCACCCGGTTTCAGTACGCCATGGAGCGCGATCCCTACCGGGCACTACACACCCAGTATCGCTTCGAGCGCGTAGTGATACCGGGTACCACCGGCGCCGAGTTCCCGCCCATCGAGCGCTGGGAGAACAAGTACCTCAACGTGCTGCACTTCCGCAATTACCAATTCGAACCGGCCTACTAATTCCGGGCGGATGAACGATGAAAGGAGAGAAAAATTCCGGAGGGTAGCCGAAGCCCGTCAGCAGGGCCTTACGGTCATCCTCGAAAACGTGGTCGACCAGCACAACATCGGCGCGGTGCTGCGCTCCTGCGACTCGGTGGGCATACAAGAGGTGTTCGTCTTGTATGTCGACGCCGGCATCAAACAAAAAAACATCGAACTGGGCCGGCGTACCGCCGCCGGCACCCAAAAGTGGATGGATATTCACTTCTTCCACGATCGCGAAGCCTGCTTCGCCGCCGTCAGATCGCGCTACGCCCGCATCTACGCCACCCACTTAGCCGCCGAAGCCGTATCGCTCTACGCCCTCGACCTCTGTCAGCCGGTGGCCCTGCTCTTCGGCAATGAGCTGCAAGGCCTCACCGCCGAAAGCCTCGCCTTAGTCGACGGCAACTTCGTCATCCCGCAGGTAGGCATGTCAGAAAGCCTCAACATCTCCGTAGCCTGCGCCATCAGCGTATACGAAGCCTACCGACAGCGCCACGCCCAAGGCTGGTATGGCCCCCAAAACCCCCTGCCGGCCGAAAACAGACAGGCCCTCTTTCACGAGTTTATAGCGCGCAATGAGGCCGCCATAGCCGCCAAAAAACGGCTCCCCGGCATCAACCCCGATAGCGTAATCAATGGATAAGAAATTTGGGCGTGCCCCCGGCCCCTGCTTTTAGCGGGTAGGTCGGCCTGAGCGCTATACCCGGCAGGGGCCGGGGTCGGGCTGTCCGTTCTTATACCCTCCCTTGGGGTCGGGTATACCACTTCCATCCCTCACGCGGGCCAACTACTCCATAAAGCGTCCGCCCGCCGAAGACCGGATGGGATTTGCCTCCTTACCGGCAGGTAGAATCGAGCTACGGCAATGCTGCCCGGCCGGTCGTAGCGTCGGCAGGCGTTTGGGCCGTAAGCGCCTCCGCCGCCGCCTGATCGTTGCGTTGTTCCGAAACCACAACCCAGGCCAACAACCCCAAATGAAACAACAAAGCTATCGTGAGGGCAACGGCGCGGCGGCTGCGTGCAGCGCTTTCAAAGCGTTCGTTTTGCATGATCTTTCCTTTTTATTAACCCAAAACAGCTCCTGGCGCTTATAAATTGTAAGCCCCCTCGTTAAGAAGAGGTTAAGGCGCTCGTCGGCGCGAGCTTCCACCTCGAGCCTCTATCACGCGGGTTCCACCCGCGCTGCGTTTCCCCGCAATCGGGCATATACCGTCTAAAACATCGCTTGGCCGCAAAGCGCCTTTTCAACTAAATATCCCTTATCTTTGTAGCTATGAAGCGATTTTTCAACACCACAGGACTATGCAAGCCGGAAAATCACTACATGGTCAATCCTTTCCGGGATATATATGACGATGTTGAGCGGCTCATTGAGGCCGAGCAATACTTTGTCATGCATGCGCCCCGCCAAACGGGTAAGACTACGTTTTTGCATTCGCTGGCGCACCGCCTAAATCGGGAAGGGAAGTACGTGGGCATAGTTTGTTCCTTGGAGTCGGCAGGTTACCCCAGCATAACGGTAGAGAAAGCCAATAAGGTCTTTATCCGGTCGTTGTACCAGATGGCGTCCTTGTTCTTGCCCCAGCCCCTGTGGCCTGCGCATCCAGATGATTATCTACCCGAAGAATCGCTGTTTAAACAATACCTGACCGACTGGTGCAGTACCCTTGACAAGCCCGTCGTCTTGCTCCTCGACGAAGTAGACGCCCTATACGACGACGTGCTCATCTCCACGCTTCGACAGTTGCGCGACGGCTTTCAGGCGCGGCCTTCGGGCTTTCCGCAATCCATCGCTTTGGTGGGGCTGCGCGACATACGCGAGTACAGGCTGCGCGCCCGGGCCGATAACCCTTCCATTGGGGCCGGCTCGCCCTTCAACGTGAAAGCGGAGTCGTTTTTCCTGCCCGTGTTCAGCCTCAAAGAGGTGCGTAGTCTGCTACAACAACATACCGACGATACGGGGCAGGTGTTCCCCGAGGAGGTTATCCAAAAGCTGTACACCTATTCCGGCGGCCAGCCCTGGCTCACCAATGCATTGGCCAATGAGATTGTAGCCAAAATGCTGAAAAACGACTACGCCCGCCCCATCACGCCCGACTTAGTGGAGGAAGCCAAAGAGC
>CAYOTJ010000051.1:6845-12425 GCA_964406855.1 uncultured Saprospiraceae bacterium | reverse complement strand
AAGACGCTCGGCGCGTTCGGGCGCATCATTGCGTTCGGAACGTTCCGGGCGTTCCGGGCGTTCGGTTTTTTGCTCCGGGCGTTCAGCTTTCTGCTCCGGGCGTTCGGCTTTCTGCTCGTTGCGTTCGCCGCGCTCGGCTCTTTCAGGGCGCTCGGCGCGCATAGCGCGTTGGCGGCGTTCCTGGCGGGCGGCATCTTCGTCGATAGGAGGCGTTGTAGTTGTTTGTTGTTCTTCGCCGCGGTCTTTGTTGTTGTCGTCGGCGGTAGGCAGGATGGCCCGGCGGGCGCGGCGCGGGCGATTGTCATCGCCTGTGCCCCCTTCGTCAATAGCGCCTGCGCCTTCGTGGCGGCGCATCATTTTCTCTAAGCGAGGTTGTTCCTTGGCGTCGTCTTTGTCGGAGGAGGTTTCTTTGGAGGCAGGAGAAGAAGTAGAGCCGGCAATCGCCTGTTGATCCAGAATTTTGTGAATGAGTTCCTGTTTGTTCATGCGCTTGAAGCCGGAAATGCCAATTTTTTCGGCTACGTCTTTAAGCTCCGGCACCAGCATGTCATTCAACTGCAAAATATCGTACATAAGCTTACTGGAATAGTGTTACGAAGTTCTTTGAAAGAAAGAGGGAAAAATGAAGATGCATAAGTTCCTGCTGAGGCCTGGGCCATTAACGGGCGGCAGACGAGCGACCAATACACCAGTGAAATGTTACCAAAAGGGTTAATTGCGGGCAAAACCCGGTAATCGAAGTAGGCCCTGTTATCTGACGAAAACCTGCTGACGAAATCTGCTTTTGCCGCTTTCGCGGTACTGTTCGCAAACAGTGCCGTTAAGCGAAGAGACATACTGCAAAGGAAATGGGAAAAAAACGTCCTTGCGTGTAATAATAGCAGTGTCAAATACCAGAGAAGCACTAAACAATCATCAGCCCGAAGGCTTTTGCCGCTGCAAAAATAAGCTTTTGTTTTATTGCAAGTATATATCTTTGCAAAAATTCAACCCGCGCCCATCAATTAAGTTCAAAACGGACGCGATTTTAAGTAAATTTTGTCATTAACCTACGCTACTCATGTTGGAAATCAGTTTGCTGCGGGATCAGAAAGAGCGGGTTCTGGCCGGCTTACGCATCCGAAACTATAGCCCGGAAGCGCTGGAGATCGTCGAAGACATCCTGCGCCACGACGATGCGCGCAAAGCAGCACAAACGGAATTGGACGGCGCCCTGGCCGAGCGCAACCGCTTGTCGAAGGAAATCGGCGACCTGATGAAGCAAGGCCAGAAGGAAGCAGCGGAAGCCTCGCGTCAGCGGGTAAACGACCTTAAGGATACCGCCGCAGTTCTGGAGCAGCGTTTAGAAGATGCTAAAGCAGCCATCGAAAATCTGCTGCTGCGCGTGCCCAACATCCCCCACGCCTCTGTGCCTGCGGGCGCCGGCGCCGATGACAACGAAGTGTTCAAAGCCTGGCCCCAGCCGCTGCCCGAGCTTGTCGGCGATGCTCAGCCCCACTGGGATTTAGCCAAAAAATACAACCTCTTCGATTTGGAACTGGGGGTAAAACTCACCGGCTCCGGCTGGCCGCTGTACCGCGGCAAGGGCGCCCGACTACAAAGGGCCCTGATCAGCTTCTTTCTCGACGAAGCCACCCGTGCCGGCTATGAGGAAATTCTGCCGCCTTTCCTCGTTAATGCCGACTCGGCCCGGGGCACGGGGCAACTCCCCGACAAAGATGGGCAGATGTACCACGCCACGGTAGACGACCTTTATCTGGTGCCTACCGCCGAAGTGCCTGTGACGAATATTTATCGCGACGTCATATTGGAGGAAAGCGACTTCCCCGTCAAGATGACGGGCTATACGCCCTGCTTCAGGCGGGAAGCGGGTTCCTACGGCGCGCATGTCCGGGGCCTCAACCGGGTGCACCAGTTCGATAAAGTGGAATTGGTGCGCATAGAGCACCCCGACCGCTCGTATGCAGCCCTCGAAGAGATGCTGGCTCATGTGGAAATGCTGCTCAATAAACTCGAACTGCCCTTCCGCATCCTGCGGCTCTGTGGCGGCGACATGGGCTTTACGTCTGCCCTGACCTTCGATTTTGAGGTGTACTCGGCAGCGCAGCAGCGGTGGCTCGAAGTGAGCTCGGTGTCAAATTTTGAAACCTTTCAGGCCAACCGAATGAAGTTGCGGTTCAGGGACAAAGACGGCAAAGGCACCCGAATGGCGCACACCCTCAACGGCAGCGCGCTGGCGCTGGCGCGCATTGTGGCGGCTTTGCTCGAAAACAACCAAACCCCTGAGGGGATTGTTATTCCGAAGGTATTGCACAGCTATACCGGATTTACTATTATTGACTAACAACACAACAGCCTTATGGGAGGTTATTTGGGGTATATTGTCATCACGGGCATTTTTTCACTCATTGGCATGGTGCTGAGCCGCCGGCTGAAGTCGAAATTTGCCTACTATAGCCAGGAGCCCCTGCGCAATGGCGCTTCGGGCAGGGAAGTGGCTTTAGCTATGCTTTCGCACTACGGCATCAGGGATGTGCAGATCGTAGAAGGCGAAGGAATGCTCACCGACCACTACAATCCGATGACCAGGACGGTAAGCCTCAGCCCCGAAGTATACCACGGCCGCAACGTAGCGGCGGCAGCCGTAGCGGCCCACGAGTGCGGCCATGCCGTGCAGCATGCCGAGGCTTATGCCTGGTTGCGCATGCGCTCGGCTATGGTGCCCGTTGTGCAATTAGCCGCTCAGGCGCAGCAGTTTTTGCTGCTGTTTGCTTTGGGTATGTTTGGGGTCAATGGCAGCCCTACGGTGTTGCTCATTACGATAGCTGTATTTGGCGTTACAACCCTATTCAGCTTCGTGACCTTGCCCGTAGAGTTTGATGCCAGTCGTCGGGCGCTGGCATGGCTGGATTCCAGCAACTACGCCCGAGGCTCCGAATACGACGGCGCTAAAGATGCCCTTTGGTGGGCCGCCATGACCTACGTCTCCGCCGCCTTGTCGGCATTGGTGGTGTTGCTCTATTTTGTGATGCGCTATATGGCCGCCACACGCGATTAAACTCCGCCTTCCGGCTTTTCAGCCCGGCCTCTGACCAAGGAGCCGGGCTGAAATTTTTGTGGTTCTGAAAAAAAGCGTACCTTTGGCGCGCTAAAGGTATAAACCCCATTTTAAGCGAATCAAGAAGTAAGACAACTATGTCTCTGGAAGAAGTAAATGACTTTATCAACAAGGCATCCGACCTTATGGAACATGCCCTTGACCATCTTGAGCACGAACTTGGTAAAGTGCGCACAGGTAAGGCGTCGCCCGCTATGCTCGACGGCTTGTTGGTATCTTATTACGGTTCGCCAACCCCGCTCCAGCAAGTAGCTAATGTGGGCACGGCCGACTCGCGCACCATCACCATCAAGCCTTGGGAGCGCAATATGCTCGGCCCTATTGAGAAGGCCATCTTCGAAGCTAACTTAGGTATTACGCCCATGAACGATGGCGAAATGGTTCGGCTCACCATTCCGCCGCTTACTGAAGAGCGCCGCCGCGATCTGGTTAAACGCTCTGCTCATTTGGGGGAAGAGGCTAAAGTGAGCGTGCGCAACGTCCGCCGGGATGCCATGGAACACATCAAAAAGGCCATCAAAAACGGCTTCCCCGAAGATATGGGCAAACGCAAAGAAGAAGAGGTGCAGCAGCTTACCAATAAGTTCACGGCCCGCGTAGATGCCCTGATCGAAGCCAAAGAAAAAGATATTATGACGCTTTGATGCCTGATTATCAGCCTTAAGCGTATGTGTTGTGAATATTTTCGCCGCAAAGGCTTGGCAAATCCATCATTTGCCGTACCTTTGCACGGCTTTTTGAAAAATGAGGCTCCTTTAGGGGCAAAAACGATACAGTAATGAAAAGGACTTATCAACCTTCGAGAAGAAAGCGTGCCAATAAGCACGGCTTCCGCTCGCGCATGAGCACGAAGAACGGCCGCAAGGTTTTGGCTCGCCGCCGCGCCCAAGGCCGTCACAAACTGACGGTAAGCGACGAAAAGCGCCTGAAGTAATCTGCATGTTGGAGCAGAGCTCCTCATGATCCACCTGCTAAAGGTCGACCAGGAAGACATACTTCTTCGTCGACCTTTAGCGTTTGTACTTTATACGGGTGCAAAATATTGTTATTCCTGCCCCGATCGTCTCCCCCCCGGCAATCTCCTCCCCTGAATATCCTGCTGTGTGCAAATCCGCTATGTGTGGAAGTGCGCAGATGAATAAATTTTGTAATTTTGTCCGTTATACTCAGAACGGCCATGACAGAACCTGCTGCGGCTCTTTCCGCAACCGCTACTGAAGGCGAGATTATGTTGGACTTGCATACGCCCGCTACCGGCGACCCTCGCCCCGTGTATGTGGCCGGAAATTTCAACAATTGGCAAGCCGGCGAAGACGGCTACCGCATGAAGGAGCTCGGCCCCGGGCATTATCGCCTGAGTTTTGCGCTCCCGGCAGGCATGGCGCCTCACCTGATGGAGTACAAATATATGCGCGGCGGATGGGAAGCGGCCGAATTAGACGAATACGGCAATGCTACCCCTAACCGACAACTGCCTTTCCGACGTTACCAAGCCAAAGATAAAGTGCCCCGCTGGAACAACAGCGGCGTCTTTTATAATACCGCGCTGCTGCCCACTCCTTTTATCCTCTCCGAACATTTTGAAATCCCGCAACTCATTCGCACCCGGCGCATATCTGTGCTCCTGCCCCACAATTACCACCAAACGACCCAGGCTTATCCGGTACTATATTTACAGGACGGGCAAAATCTTTTTGATGATTATGCCCCCTTCGGCAGTTGGGGCGTAGACAAACGGCTGGCGCTGTTGGCCGAACGCGGCCACGGAGACATCATCATTGTGGCCATCGATCATGCCGAAGAACAACGAATAGCAGAATTTACGCCCTCGTATCGCACCCGATTGGGCCGGGGCGATGGCAAAAAATACGTGCGTTTTTTAGCCGAAACGCTCAAGCCTTACATCGATCAGCGTTTCAGGACGTTGCAAGGGCCCGAGCATACCGGCATTGGCGGCAGCTCTATGGGCGGCCTCATCAGTATCTATGCGGGGCTAATGTTTCCCGCCGTCTATGGCCGGTTGATGATTTTTTCTCCGTCGTTATGGGTGTCGCCCAACATTCCCTTCCATGCCCTCAACTTCAGCGAGGCTTATGAAGGGCGCATCTACCTATACGGCGGCGGTGAAGAAGGCGCAACCATGCTGCCCAACCTCCAGCGCTTTAAAGCAGAAATGGAGCGCAGGGGCGGCCGCATCAATGTTGAATTTGAGTTGTCCTTTGATCCCAAAGGCCGACACAATGAAGCAAGATGGGGGCAGGAGTTTCCACGCGCCGTGGAGTGGCTCTTCTTCCAAGACAGCATGATGCAACAACAAAATTAACCACCGGTCACTTATCTAAATAACGAGACCCCCGGGCCGCCAGCGGCAGGATCGTCCCCCTAAACCATTCGCCATGAAAGTACATGCCACAACCATAACCCCCAACCTGCAAACGTTGATTCTGCCTGTGCCCGGGCGC
>CAYOTJ010000051.1:0-6835 GCA_964406855.1 uncultured Saprospiraceae bacterium | reverse complement strand
GCCTTAGTCGGCTTGTCGGCAAACACCCTGATCAGCGACTTCAACGGCGATGCCGCCGATATACTGCCCCTCTACGCCGGAGATCAACGCATCGTGCTGCTGGGTTTGGGCGAAAAACCTTCCTTTGCAGAAATACAGCGGTGCTTTCGGGTGCTGGCCTATAAATGGGGCAAAGTATTGGGGTCGCAGGTGGCCATCAACTGGCAATGGACGGAAACGGGCTCATCTTTATACAGTTGGGCCGAGGCCGGCGTAAATGGTATGTTGCTGGGCGCTTACCAACCCGGCAGATACAAAACTGAAACTCCGGCTATTCATCCGCTGCTCGCTCCGGATGCCGAGATTCAGCTCGTAGCCGGTTCGGATGCCGAGGCGCCCCTGTTGCAAGCTGCCGCCGAACGGAGCCTGGTAATTGCCCGTACCCAGCGCCGCATCATGGATCTCGTAAATGCGCCTTCTAATTACAAGCGCCCCGCCGAATTGGGTGAATGGGCCGCAGCTTCTGCCGCCGAATACGGCTACCGTGCAACGGTCTGGAACCAAAACGAGATAAAGGCAGCGGGCATGCACGCGCTACTGGCCGTCAACCAGGGCAGCGCCCATCCCGCTGCTTTTATTGTAGCAGAATATGAACCCAAAGCCCCCGGCAACTACCCTACTGTGGCTTTGGTGGGCAAAGGCGTCACTTTTGATACGGGCGGTATATCCATCAAGGCCTCCGCCAATATGCACTACATGAAAAGCGACATGGGTGGCGCCGCCGCAGTATTGGGCACACTCGAAGCCGCCGCTCAGTTGCAGGTACCCGTCCGATTGCTGGGCTTCATTCCCGCTACCGAAAACAGCGTAGACGCCAATGCCGTTAAACCCGGCGATGTCATCGGCTCTTATGCGGGCAAAACGATAGAAGTTATAGATACCGACGCCGAAGGCCGCCTCATCTTAGCCGACGCGCTCAGCTATGCTGTAAGGCAATACAAACCTGACGTAATCATCGACCTCGCAACCCTCACGGGTAGCGCTGTGCGCACGCTGGGCTACGTAGCCGGCGCGCTCTTCACCCACAACGACAGCTTGGCTAATGCGCTATATCAGGCGGGTTGGAACTGCGGCGAACGCCTCTGGCGGCTTCCCCTATGGGATCTTTACAAAGACGATGTAAAATCAGACGTAGCCGACCTGCGCAACTTCAGCGGCAAACCCACGGCCGGCGCTATCTCCGCCGCTAAGTTTTTGGAGGCATTTGTAGACAATCATACGGCCTGGGCACACCTCGATATTGCCGGCGTAGCCTATACCGACTCCGAAGTTAATGGCGGCAAAACCGCCTCGGCCTATGGCATCCGGCTGCTGCTAACCTACTTGCAGGGCTTGACATAAGCCGGATTATGTCTTATATTTGCAAAGTTGGGCGCATGTGATTCTCCGCTTGGGCACATGCGCCAAAGCGCTCTTTACACTAATTACACCCACTTATGCCTGCCAAAATCTGGCGCTTAGCCCAAGCTGACCCTCATACGGTAAGTATCCTCCAAAACCAACTGGGCATACACCCCGTTTTTTGCCAACTGCTGGCGCAGCGCGGAATCACTTCCTTCGACGAGGCCCGCCGGTTTTTTCGCCCCGATTGGGCGCAGCTCCACGACCCCTTCGATATGGCCGGCATGGACGCAGCAGTTCCCCGCCTCCAACGTGCGCTGGCCGAAGGCGAAGGCATCCTCCTTTATGGCGATTACGATGTAGATGGAACGATGGGGGTTTCCCTGCTCTACGATTTTCTCGCTAAGCGAGGCGCCAAACTCGACTACTACCTGCCCGACCGCTACAGCGAAGGCTATGGCCTGTCTATAGAAGGCGTTGAATATGCCCACAGAAAAGGACTTAGCCTTATTGTGGCCATCGACTGCGGCATCCGCGATCTGGCTGCCGCTCGCCACGCCCAACGCCTGGGCCTCGATCTCATTATTTGCGACCACCACCTGCCCGGCAGCGAACTGCCGGAGGCGGTGGCCATACTTGACCCCAAACGGGCAGACTGCTCCTATCCTTACCCCGAGCTCAGCGGCGCCGGCGTAGCCTTTAAGCTGGCGCAAGCCCTGGCGCGCGCAACGCCCGCTGCCGACGAGCGCCAGGAACTGGAACCCCTGCTCGACCTACTCGTCATCAGCATTGCCGCCGACATCGTGCCCCTCACGGGTGAAAATCGGGTGTTGGCCTATTTGGGACTGGAGCGCCTCAATGCCACCGAACGCCCCGGCATCAAAGCGCTGGCAGCCCAAAGCCGACGGCAGTGGCCGCTGCGCATTTCCGACATTGTGTTCGGGTTGGCGCCGCGTATCAATGCTGCCGGCCGCTTAGCCGATGCCGCTCAGGTGGTTAAACTCATGCTGGCTGCCGATAGGGAGGTGGCCTACCACTACGCACAGGTGCTCGACCAGCGCAATCAGTTGCGCCGCGAGTTTGACCGCCGCACCTTTGAAGAGGCTCAGGCCCTCTGGCTCGCCGACCCCGACCACCCCCGCCGGGCTGCCATCGTCCTCTATCAGCCGCATTGGCACAAGGGGGTAGTGGGTATTGTGGCTTCCCGCATGGCCGAAGCCTTCCACAAACCCGCCATCATCCTCACCCAGTCTGACAACCGCATTGTAGGCTCTGGCCGATCGGCAGGTACCTTTGACCTTCACGCAGCCCTATCCCTATGCGAGGATGTGCTCATTAATTACGGCGGCCATACCCATGCCGCTGGCCTTACCCTCTCTAACCACTGGCTGCCGGCCTTTTCTGATCGATTCGAAGGCGCCGCACAGGCCTTGGGCCGCCCCGAAGACAAAGCGCCCGCATTAGACATAAACGCCGAGCTGCCGCTCAGCCAGATTACCCCTGCCTTTTACCGCATACTACGGCAGTTTGGCCCCTTTGGCCCCGGCAATCCAACGCCGGTTTTTCTGGCCCGGGGCGTAGCCGATACTGGCGGCGCACGCCGCCTGCAGGGCGACCACCTTAGAATAGTAGTCAAACAAGGCGATTCCGATACCTTTGGCGGCATCGCCTTCAACCGGGGGCACGAACTGGAGCAGCTCCTGCGCAGCCCCGCCTTCGACCTCTGCTTTTCCCTCGAAGAAAATCACTGGAAAGACCAGGTCTCCCTCCAACTCATGGTGAAAGATGTACATTTCGACTAAGCAAAACATTTAACCCGCCATCCCGCCTTGAGAATAGCGCTTTTCACTTAACTTTGTTGCTTATCAAATCTTGAAACAAGCATGGATATGCCTCTCCTCTTAGCCATCACCTGGGATGTTTCCCCCGAAATCGTTCAGCTCGGCCCGCTCACCCTGCGTTGGTATGGCCTGCTGTTTGCCCTGGGCTTCCTGCTGGGCTTTTACATCGTCAGACGCATGTTTTTAGCCGAAGGCGCCCCCGAAGCCTGGCTCGACAAATGCTTCATGGCTATGGTGCTGGGCGCTGTACTTGGCGCTCGACTTGGGCACGTATTTTTTTACGATTGGGACTACTACTCCCAACACCCCGGCGAAATTCTTGCTGTATGGGAAGGCGGCCTCGCCAGTCATGGCGGCGCTATCGGCATCATCCTGGCGCTGTGGTGGTACTCGGCGGCTGTCACCAAAAAATCCATCCTCTGGATACTCGATAAAGTAGTGGTACCCACCGCCTTAGCCGGTTGCTTCATCCGCTTCGGCAACCTCATGAACTCCGAAATCATCGGTACAGCCAGCGACGCGCCCTGGGCCTTTCTTTTCGTCAACGCCCACCCCGCCAGTTTGGCCGACGTGCCCCGCCATCCGGTGCAGATATACGAGTCTGTTTCCTATCTTTTCTCCTTCGGCCTCCTCTACTGGACGTACTGGTATACCAGCCGACGCCAAAAAACGGGCTACCTCTTTGGCCTCTTTTTGGTGCTCATCTTCGGCTTCCGCATTCTTATGGAGGCGTTCAAAGAAAGCCAGGGCGGTATCGAAAGCGCATTCGGCAGCCTGCTCAGCACCGGCCAACTGCTCAGCATACCCTTTGTGCTCACCGGCTTGTATTTTATGTTCCGCCGCAGCAAGTAAATACCCGTGAGCTTAAACGGGTTTCTTTTTTTGGGCCCCGCCGCATGACATTTTGCATATTGGGCATCTTGCGCGGCGCCGGGTGTTCCGCTACTATGGGCCGGCATAGCGTTTATGTCCAATCCTTAACGCAGGCTCCAGCCGGCCCATACCGCTGCACCCCCTGGTCCGAACCGCAGTAGAGACGCGATGCATCGCGTCTCTACTGCCAATGGGGTACGGACAAGGGGGTGAAGCGGTATGCCCGCCCATCAAAGGCGGGCATAAGAGCGGAACACCCGGCGCCGCGCAGGCAGCCTCCCGGAGGTAGATGCTATGCGGCGTGGCCCCAAAAAAATAGCCTTTTCCGGGCCGAATGCGCCGCAGGTAACCAGCGCCCTGCCCAAGCAGCGCGGCCGCATTTTTTTGCCCACAAAGCAGCGTTTTGGCCTGTGCGGGCATCTAACCCATTGTACACTTTCCATACAACAGGCTAACCCATCAAATTTTGCTATTTTTGTCATAGCAGGCAGTCCTTTTCACAAAAGGGTATGCCCTGTACTGCAATTTACCATACAATCCCATAAACGTTTGGCTTATGAAACTTCGCCTGTTCGTTTTTTTGCTCGCCTTAGGAAGCTTTTCCACTTTCCTGACGGCCCAGTCGCCGACTAACAACATCTTTATCGAGGGCCCGCAGACGCTCTGCTTAGGCGAGTGTGGTACCTGGGTAGCCACCATCACGGGCGGAGGCCCGCAAGGCGGCGTCTACCAGTGGGTGTTCCAAAGCGGCGGCATCAGCGATCCCAACAGCTTTGTAGACACCATTACCACCAGCAGCGGCATACTCACCTGGTGCCCGCCTTTTGCGGGTCTCTTTCGCATCTCCCTCACCATTATAGGGCCCAACGGTACGACTACCGTCGTCAGCCAGCCTGCCGTAGTGTTCGTGGGCGAAGCGCTGCCTGCCTTTTACACTGCCTCCTATTTGGTAGAGACGGCCTGTGAGCAGGATACAATCACCATCTTCTTCCCCCAGGAAGAGCCTCGTTGTATACCCGTCTGCGAAGGTTCTGAGACCACCGTCACCCTCCTCAGTTTGTTTGGGGGCTTCAGCAACGGAAGTACCTTTGCCTATCAACCCAGCCCCAATGACCCCGATGCGTTGGGCTGGACCGTTAGTCAGGGTACATTGGCATCCGCCTCCGGCCAATCGGCTACCGTCGTCTGGGGCCAGCCGGGCTTCGGTTCTGTACAGGCCAATTGGACTACCCAGGTGCTGGGTGCAGATGTCTTCTGCCAAGTGACCATCAGCCCGTCCTTGTGTTTTGAAATAACGCCCCGGCCGGAAGCCCGCATCGAGACGGCGCCTGAGGCCGATGCCGGCACGGGCGTGCTCACCATCTGCGAAGGGCAGACGGTGCAGTTTGAAGGGGTATTGGCTGCGGGTTCGGCTTCCTTAGCCTGGAATTTTGGCGACGGCGCCACCGCCGCCGGCGCTACGGCGAGCCATACCTTCACGCAGCCCGGCGCTTATGAAGTACAATTGGTGGCGCTGTCTACCTGCGCTTGCAGCGATACGGCCCGCCTCACGGTGGTTGTCACCGGTAATGAAACGCCTTTCGTCGATTGTGTGGGCACCATCTGCGCCGGCGAAACGGTTACTTACAGCGCCAATACCGGCTGCGCTAACTACGTCTGGACAGTGAGCGCCAACGGCGCCATCATCAGCGGCGGCGGCCCTGCCGACAACTTCATCACCATCGAATGGCTGAGCGGCCCGACGGGCCAAATCAGCTTAGATACCGACGGCTGCCCCGATCTGAGCGCCTGTACCGAGACGGCCGTCCTGCAAGTGCCCATATTGGACGACAACGCCCTCATCGAAGGCCCGCCAACGGTATGCGCCGGCCAGCGGGCGGTATACGCCATAACGCCCTTTGAAGGCACAGAATTCACCTGGACGGTGTCCAACTTTGGCATCATAGAGTCGGGGCAGGGCACGCCCGGCATAACCGTGCTCTGGCAAGACCTCGGCTTTGTGCCCAGCCAGGCGCAGTGGGTGCGCGTAATGTACAACAACTGCTACCTCGACTGCGGCGGCGCCGACGAGTTGACGGTGAATATGCGGCCAGGCTTCTTCGCTACCGGCGCCATAGAAACCTGCGCCGGCGGATCGGCTGATTTTACGGCCTTCCGCGACAATGGCCTGCCTTTGGCCGTCGACTGGTCGGTTATCGACGGGGCGGGCGCTACCGTCTGGACGGGCGGCCCTGCCGACAACGTCTCTATCCCCTTCACCTTTGGCGCAGGGCGCTTCACGGTGCGGGCTACGCCCCCGGCGGCGGCGGCGGTTTGTTTGCCCTACCTCGACTTAGGCATACAGGTATACCCCGAGCCCGCCGCCGTAGATTCCATTGCCGGCCAACGGCGCATCTGCCCTGGCCAAAGCTACGTCTATCGCGTGCCCAATGCCGCCGCCGGAGACCGTTTTGAGTGGGTCGTCACCGATGGGGGAGCTACTACTACCCTCGTTGGCAATCCCATTGCCTACACCTGGGGGCCGGCAGGGCCTTATGCCATGCAGGTGCGCCGCCTACAGCGGCCGCCCCTCAATTGCAGTTCGGCTTTTACCAACTTTGCATTCTCCTCGG
The DNA here is from genome assembly GCA_964406855.1 of uncultured Saprospiraceae bacterium. Taxonomy (GTDB): domain Bacteria; phylum Bacteroidota; class Bacteroidia; order Chitinophagales; family Saprospiraceae; genus JAUMBM01. The sequence continues at coordinate 129 of CAYOTJ010000051.1, read as the reverse complement.
TGGGGAGTTTTACCATTGCCGGCCCCGCATCGGTATGCCGCGATGAAACGGCCAGTTATACTTCCTCCCTCACTGGCGACGGCGAGTACCAGTGGAGCATCCTGCCCGCCACCGCAGGCACCATAAAAG
>CAYOTJ010000050.1:8552-12477 GCA_964406855.1 uncultured Saprospiraceae bacterium | reverse complement strand
GGACGACCCGACCCCGCGCACTTAGGGAGGCGTTTTGCGCCCTGAGGCGCCGGGCTGGATGCCTGTGCGCGGGGGCACGCCCAACCTCGATCTCAAATTGCAAATGAAATATGGAGCGGCTGCCTTATCTTTGCGTCGTGGCAAGAATACTCGCTATTGATTATGGCTTAAAACGGACGGGGCTGGCGGTGACTGACCCGTTGCAGATTATTGCAAATGCGTTGGATACCGTGCCTACGGCCGGCGTGATGGCATACCTTGAGCGGTACATAAGCGAGGAAGAGGTAGAGCGGTTTGTGGTGGGAGAGCCCCTGTACCCGGATGGCAATCCGGCGCAAATTGCCGGTGAGGTGAAGCGTTTTGTGCATCGGTTGAATGAGCGGTTTCCGAACATTCCGGTGAGCATGCAGGATGAGCGCTTTACGTCGGAGGATGCCAAAGCGGCCATACGGCAGAGTGGGGCGCGCAAAAAAGACCGTCGCGATAAGGCTTTGGTAGACAGGGTGGCAGCCACGATTATTTTGCAACAGTATTTGGAAGAACACAAGTATAGGTTTTTATGATTTTACCTATTTATGCCTACGGTTATCCGGTGTTGAAGCAGCAAGCGAAGGACATTGGGCCGGAGTATCCCGAGTTGGGGAAGCTGATTGAGAATATGTGGGAGACCATGTATGAGGCGCATGGCGTAGGGCTGGCGGCGCCGCAGGTAGGGCTTTCCATCCGGTTGTTTGTGGTGGATACCGTACAGATGATGGATGAAGATAAAAAGGCAGAAGGCATTAAGATGGCCTTTTTGAATGCCCGTATCTTAGAAGAGGAGGGAGAGCCCTGGACGTATGAGGAGGGGTGCCTGAGCATTCCGGATATCAGGGGGGACGTAGATCGGAAACCTGTGGTGACGCTGCGTTGGCAGGATGAGCAGTTTGTTGAGCGCCAAATGACCTTTTCGGGGATTAATGCGCGGGTGATACAGCACGAGTATGACCACATTGACGGCAAGTTGTTTGTAGAGCAGCTTTCGCCGCTAAAAAGACGGCTCATTCAGCGGAGGTTGGATAACATCAAACGGGGGAAAGTGCAGGCCGATTACAAGATGAAGTTTTATACAGGGCGTTAGGGCGCATTTAAGGGCTACTTTCGGCCAAAATCGGCGGGGATTTCACCCCAATATTCGGTTTCCCATTTCAGTACGGGATTGGCGTAGGTATTGGCTTTGAGCCATTGCTCGGCGCGTTCGATGAACTGGAACAGTTCTTCGGTGCGGGCATTCCGGGGCAATTGGGTTTTGACCTTTTTGTTTTTGACCCAGGTGAGGGCGGTTGCTGAATCGGTGTAGATGGGGTAGTGGGTTAAGCCTTGTTTTTTGAGGAGAGCAAGGCCGTGTACGATGGCTAAGAACTCGCCAATATTATTGGTGCCGAGGGCGAACTGCTGATGAAATATGCGTTCGTGGGTAGCGGTGTGGACGCCCTGGTATTCCATGGGGCCGGGGTTGCCGCTACAGGCGGCGTCGACAGAAAGGCTTTCTCTGATGATACTTCCTTTAGCGGGTTTGGGTTTAGCGCTTTTAGCGGTTGTGCGCGGATTGGGCGCCGGGGGCGGCGTGGAGAAGGCCTTTTCGGCCAGATCGCGGCTGGGGAAAGACTGGTAACGGGCGCCATTGAAGCCGGTGATCTGGGCCTGGGCTTCGGGCCAGGTGTTGTATATGCCCGGTTGGCGTCCTTTCCAGACAACATAAAATTTTGCCATAGTTGAGTGGTTCGCTGGTTGCAAACATAAAAAATATAAAACACAATACGCCAAAAGGCAACCCCAAAGAATCTGTATCTTTGCAGCAACCAAGCAGAGATTACCAAGCGATGAGATTGATAGATACCCATGCGCATTTGTATGCCGGCGCTTTCAGCGGGGATACGGAGGCCATGATACAGCGGGCAAGGGCCTTAGGCGTTGAATATGCGTTGTTGCCCAATGTTGATGAAGCTTCTATTGAGGCGATGCTGGCGTTGGAAGCGGCCTATCCCGATTTTTGCTTTGCCATGATGGGGTTGCACCCATGCTCGGTAGATGCGGATTACAAGAAGCAGTTGGATGTGGTGCGGTTGTGGTTAGACAAGCGTCCTTTTTTAGCTGTGGGAGAGATTGGCATTGACCTTTACTGGGACAAGACCTATATAGAAGAGCAGAAAGATGCCTTCAGAACGCAGGCACGTTGGGCTATGGAGCTGGGGGCGCCGGTGTCGATACACGCGCGTGAATCGCTGGATGTACTCATTGAGTTGACGTCGGAAATACAAGATGGGCGGTTTAATGGCGTTTTTCATTGCTTTACGGGCAACCTTTCGCAAGCGAAGCAGGTCATTGATCTGGGCTTTTTGTTGGGGATAGGCGGGGTGTTGACGTATAAGAACAGCGATTTGGCGGCGGTGCTAAAAGAAGTGCCGTTGGATTATATCGTTCTGGAAACGGATGCGCCCTATTTGCCGCCCGTGCCCCACAGGGGGAAGCGGAACGAAAGCGCCTATGTGGAGCTGGTAGCAGCCCGTTTGGCAGAGGTATACGGGATAACGGCTGAAGAGGTTGGGCGCATCACCAGCAATAATGCCGCGAAGCTGTTCCGGTTGCCTGTTCCGGAAGAGTTTAATGGATAGGTTTATGAAATTGATTTACAGCTTGTTGCAGAGTATGTAAAAAGATAAAGCTCAATGTGCCAAAAAAAATTTTGAAGTATTGTTTCTTTTTACAAATTTTGTGGCGCTCTGCGTTGGGCATGGTTGTAGGCAATGAGGGCTTATTTTGCCATGCTAAACGATAAATGCCGGGGTTGCAAAAGAGCATCACCGGATAGGAGAGATCAAGAAGAGAGGTGTCCGAGTGGTTGAAGGAGCACGCCTGGAAAGCGTGTATACCCCTAAAGGGTATCGAGGGTTCGAATCCCTTCCTCTCTGCCAAAACAAAAACGATCGTAACTTTAAACAATTTTGAAAATTTTGTTGGCTATGCGACAACTATTTGCATTGCTGCTGGTGCTTGGCCTGGCAGTATCTTCGACCATCAGCGTTTACGCTCAGGATCAGGCTGCACCGGCAACGGAACAAGCAGCAGACAGCTCAACTGCACAAGAAGAGCCCGCAGCTGAAGAAGCTCCGGCTACTACCATTGCACCGGCTGCTGCCGAGGAAGACGTATCGGGCTATCAATTGCTCAAGAAGTACTTCATCGATGGCGACTGGCGCTTCATGAGCCTGGTATTGGTTACGCTTATTTTGGGTTTGGCTTTCTGCATTGAGCGTGTAATTACGCTGAACATTGCTACGACAAATACCGACAAGCTGTTGTCGAACATCAACAACAAGCTGGCCGACAAGGATATGAGCGGCGCTATGGAAGTTTGCAAATCGACCCCTGGCCCCACGGCCAGCGTACTGTACGAAGGTCTGAAGAGCGCAGACGGCGGCCCCGAGTCGGTAGAGAAGTCGATTGTTGCTTATGGCAGCGTACAAATGGGCTTGTTGGAGCGCGGTCTGGTTTGGATTGCCCTGTTTATCGCCCTGGCTCCGATGTTGGGCTTCTTGGGTACGGTAATTGGTATGGTACAGGCCTTCGACCGGATCGAAGCAGTAGGCGACCTTTCTCCTTCGGTAGTTGCCGGCGGTATCAAGGTGGCCCTGTTGACCACGGTATTTGGTCTGGTAGTAGCCATTATCCTCCAGATTTTCTACAACTACATTGTGAGCAAGATCGACGGTATCGTCAACAAGATGGAAGACGCTTCTATCGCGCTGGTGGATATCATGGAAGACAACAACGTTTTTAAGAAATAAGTAAAACACGCTGACCATGTATCAATTTCTGACAAAAAACGGTCAGGTGGTGGCTTTTGGCTTAGGCGTTGCACTCACGTTAATATTTCTGGTGGTCG
>CAYOTJ010000050.1:1848-8542 GCA_964406855.1 uncultured Saprospiraceae bacterium | reverse complement strand
AACTATGACTTTGGGAATATGACGCCAAGTGAGAAGGCAGCGGTGACCATCTTTGACTTTGGTTTAATGGCATCGATCGCTTTGGCGATATTAGCTACTTTTGCCATGGTTTTCTTTGGTGTGTATCAGGTGGCTACGGACCTGAAAAACTCTATGAAGGGTTTGCTGGGCTTAGCTGCGATGGTGGGTGTCTTTGTTATAACTTACAGTATGGCCAGCGGCGAACCGGATTCACCTCAGATTGCAGGTGCGATGCAAAAGTTCGCCGAGTCGGGCAACGGTGTGATTTCTCCTTCCAACCTGAAGTTTATAGGCGGGAGTATCATGACGACATTCATCCTGCTTGCAGCAGCAGTAGGCGCCTTGGTAATCACCGGTGTTCGTAATTTATTTAAATAAACTGAGCTATGGCTAGATCTAAAAAAGATCGGGTAAGTACGGAAATCAATGCCGGTTCTATGGCCGACATTGCCTTCCTGCTGCTGATCTTCTTTCTGGTAACGACTACCATTGCTGAAGACCGGGGCATTCTCGTGAAGCTTCCGCCGTGGTCGGATATACCGCCGGAAACGCAGAAACTAAAGGAGCGTAACGTCTACTCAGTACTGGTAAATGCTCAAAATCAGTTGCTGGTGCGGGGTCAAGTTATGCGCCTAAGTGATCTTCGCCAGAACGCCAAGGAATTTATCGCTAACCCTAACGGGCGCGAGGACTACGCCGAAAAACCTTCGCGGGCCATCATCTCGTTGAAAAACGACCGGGGTACAAACTATAGGACGTACCTGGAAGTATACAACGAATTGAAGGCGGCTTATTCGGAGCTGTGGGACGAACTTTCCATGCGGAAGTTTAATGTACACTACAGCGAAGATATGCCGCTGGCACAGCGCAAGGCAATTAAGGACGAAATTCCTTTCGTAATTTCTGAGGCTGAGCCTACCAACTTTGGCGAAGAGAAGTAAAGCTCTTGCCAAAGAAAGTGGACTCAATCCGGTACGGTTGGCAAAACCGGGTAATTGTTTTCATTTCTACCTTTCCGAAAGGATAGGGTAGGTAAAAAGCAATATAATGGCGAAGTTTAATAAGAAAAGAGGTAAATCTGCGCCGGGTATATCTACGGCATCTCTGCCGGATATCGTCTTCATGTTGTTGTTCTTCTTCATGGTGGTAACCGTGTTGCGGGACTCCGAACTGAAGGTGAAGGTATCTACGCCCTCGGCAACGGAACTGACCAAGCTGGAAGAGAAATCGCTGGTGAACTACATTTACGTGGGGCGCCCGGTCGAAAAATTCCAGGCTACGTATGGTACTAAGCCGCGCATTCAGTTGGGAGATCGCTTTGCCGATATTCCAGACATTACGTTGTTTCTGGAGCAGCATAAGGTGAGAGTTCCCGAGAACAAGCGGGGCCGCATTACCTCTTCGCTGCGCGTAGATGGCGATGTGACGATGGGTGTCGTACAGGATGTGAAGACGCAGCTCCGCAAGTCGGGGCAGTTGAAGCTCAACTATTCTGCCAAAAAACGCGCCGAGACGAATCTCTAGGTGTCGTATAGCTTTGATAGAAAATGAAAAAGGTTCCGGGGTATTCCGCGGAACCTTTTCATTTTAGGGTATGTGTTGAATCCAGGAAGGGCCTGTTAGCGCAAGCGATCCATTGATTTTACTAATTTTTCATCGTTTCGGATGGCCCGGATGGCTGCCAGTGTGAAAGCGAGAGAGAGGAGCGGCAGGGCCCAGCCGTAGGCCCACTGAGCGCCGGCATTGGCCAACATGAAGTAAATGCCTAAGCCTGCGCCCGCCCCTACGGCCACGATGCCGAGGCGGGAGAGGTTAATTTGCAGGCCCCGGTTTTTGAATAAAAAGATGGCGGCGAGGGCCAGCACGGCGGCTAATCCAAAAGCGGCTTGCAGCCCCCAATGGTCGGCGAGATTGAAGACGCCGTCGGCAAATGCAGGCGAGGCTGCCTGCGCCGCCTGAGCTGTGCCTAAGGGTAGTGCGAACAACCCGAGGTTGGCTACGGCTGCCAGGAGGAAAAAAATACTTTGTACGCGTTGAATCATGGTTCTCTGGTTTTATGTTGGTGCAAAGATAAGATCATATATGCCTCAGCCAAGCTAAACTGTATCTTTGCCGCGCATGGGTACCTCATGCGATAATACACAGGCACTATGGCAAAGTTGCAATACGAACTCAGTCATTGGGAATACGCCGGCTTTTTCAGCGGGATCGATACCGTCGTTATCGGTGCGGGCATCGTAGGTCTTTCGGCTGCCATAAGGCTTAAAGAAAAAGAGCCTGCGCGCCGCATAGTGGTCGTAGAAAGAGGCCCGCTGCCCATAGGCGCCAGTACCCGCAATGCCGGCTTTGCGTGTTTTGGCAGTATGACCGAGCTGTTAGACGATCTTCGGGATCACAGCGAGGAGGAGGTTTGGGCGCTGGTGGAGTGGCGCTATCGGGGCTTGCAACGCCTTCGGGCGCGTTATGGGGATGAAGCCATTGGCTATCGGCCAACTGGCGGGTATGAGCTCTTTGCTTCCACCGATGAGGATGGCTACGCCGCCTGTATGGATGTCATGAACGTATTTAATGGGCGCCTTAGGCACATCACCGGGCTGCCGGCTACTTTTGCTTCGAAAGACGAGGCCATTGCCTCTTTAGGGCTTGGGCAAACCCGCCACCTGATTTTCAACCAGGCGGAGGGGCAGGTAAACACGGCGGCATTGGTGCGCACTTTGCTGGATAAAGCGCGGTCGCTGGGCATTGATGTATGGGGCGGACTCCCCATTGACGAATACGAAGAACATGCCGGCGGGGTAGCGTTGCGCACGGGGCTGGGTTGGTCGTTTGAGGCAGGTAGTCTGTTGTTGGCAACCAACGCTTTTGCGCCACAGCTCAATGGCTATCTGGAGGTAATACCTGCCCGCAACCAAGTGCTGATTACTGCTCCAATACCGGGGCTCAGGCTCGAAGGATGCTTTCACTACAACTGCGGTTATGTGTACTTCCGCAATGTAGGCGACCGCATTCTGCTGGGCGGCGCCCGGAATTTGGATATAGCCGGCGAGACGACGGCGGAATTTGGTACGCATCGGGAAATATTGGATTATTTAAACCGCTATCTCCGAAACGTTGTAGCGCCTTACGCAGGCGAGACGCTGACCATTGAGCGCCAGTGGAGCGGTATCATCGGGCGCGGCGCCTCCAAAGCGCCGATTGTGGAAGCTTGCGGCGCCCGAACAGTGGCTGCCGTGCGCTTGGGCGGTATGGGGGTAGCCATTGGCATAGACGTAGGCGAGCGGGCTGCCGAATTGTTGGCGGGCTGACGGGGGCGGGTTTGGGGCATGAATTTATGGGCTCATCCCCTAATATCTTTGCATAAAACCTGCTGCTGCGCAGTATTGTCCTGCTTTTGTCGTTTAGTTTAGTAGAGAAGCGCCCGCGCTGCAACAGGCAATGTGCGGGATAAAAAAAATGCATGAGTACGACGGTTCTTATAAAAAAGGTATTACAGGCAGGAAGTAGCTGCGGGCTGCGCCGCGTTGCGCTGCTGGCGGTTGGTTTGTGGTTTATGCCGCTTTGGCTATGGGCGCAGCCGGGAACCAACCCGCCCGTGAAGGGAGAGCAACGTGTGAACGTAGACCAGGCTTTGGAACTGCAATTTCAACAGCGCAATGGCAAAACAGTACAGCGTTTGGTAGGCGACGTAGAGATGAGCCAGGACAGCGTGTTTATGTACTGCGATAGCGCCATATTGGAAAACAATACCCGCGTGTTTGCCATAGGTAACGTCATCCTACAACAGGGGGACTCCATCAGCGGATTTGCCGACTCGCTCTTCTACGACGGCACGCTGAAAGAGGCCGATCTTATAGGTAACGTCATTCTGGTAAACGTGCGGCAAAAGCTGTATACCCAACGGCTGCACTACGACCTGAATACTAAGCTGGCTACCTATACTTCGGGCGCTACCTTAGTGAATGACTCTACCCAACTGACCAGCAAGCGGGGGTTTTATTTTGCAGATACAGAAACGGCCTTTTTCAAAGACAGCGTAGTGGTCATTAATCCGAGGTTTCAGTTGAGGGCCGATTCGCTGGCCTTCAATGCCAAAGAAAACCGGGTGCGGTTCATCGGGCCTACCGTGATGAAGAGCGATAGTACTGAAGTGTATTGTGAATCAGGATTTTACGATATTACCAACAACCGGGCGGAATTTACCCAGCGCGCCCAATACCGAAAAGGGCAGCAGCGGGCAACGGCAGACGTTATTCGCTTCGATGGCCAGAATGCCATTTATACCCTTGATGGAAAAGCCCGGTTTGAAGACGGCGACAAGCGCACTGCGGTAGCTGACATCATTCGCTACAATCAGAGGTTAGACCAGACGGAGCTCAAGGGCAATGCCACCGTAATAGATGGCAACCGAACCATTGTGGCGCCGGAAATAGCCTTTGACGGCAAGAAGGAATCTTATGTTACCAAGGGCCGATCGCTGATCAGCGACCCGCCACAATTGCTGGAAGCCGACTCGGTGAACTATGAAGAAGCCAGCGGGTTGGGCATTGCCAGCGGGCAGGTGGTATGGCGAGATACTTCCCAGCAACTAACCATCGAGTGCGACCGGGCTGCCTATCAGCAGGAAAGCGGCTTCCTGAAAGCCAGCGGTGGCAAGCGGGGCCGTCCTCTGCTGATGATAGACATAGAAGGCGACACCTTGTTTATGACGGCCGATACTTTGTTGTCGATGCGGACCGATACGAGCGACGCGGGCGATAGCTCGCGCTTGCTGCTGGCTTACCACGATGTGCGCGTGCTGAAGAGCGACTTACAAGCCTTAGCCGATTCAGTGGCTTTTAGTCAATTGGACGAGGTATTTCGCTTTTACAGAGAACCCGTTATCTGGTCGGATACTTCCCAGTTTTCTGCCGATACCATTCATCTCGCGCTGAAAGACAAAAAATTGGACCGGATATTTTTATACCGAAATGCCTTTATCATCAATAGCCCCGATGAGCTGTTTTTTAACCAGATCAAGGGCAAGCAAATTGAAGCCCGCTTCGACAGCAATGAATTGAGGCGCATGTGGGTGACGGGCAATGCGGAAGCAATATATTATGCTCAGGACGATAAACGGGCCTATGTGGGGGTCAACAAAACCATATGCAGTGAGATGAGCCTTTTGTTTGGCAACAACAAGGTAAATGATATTGTTTTTTACAACAAACCCAGCGGCCGGTTAGACCCGATGGGCGCTGTAAACCATGAGACCTTCCGTTTAGAGGGTTTCTTATGGCAGCAAGAGATTCGTCCGCGCCTGTTTGACGATCTCTTTGGGCCGCCTATGCGCACCCTCAAACCGATCAACAGCCGCGGCGCTTCGGGCGAGCCAACTGGGCCGGGAAGTCCTGCGCCGCCTGTAAATGCTAAACAACCACGAGAATGATGGCGAACAGATGGATACTGCCGGCGCTGCTATGGCTGATGTATGCGCCCTTGGTAAAATCACAGGAAAAGGCCAACTGGAACGCCGTAGTGGAAACGGCGGAGGCCAAGATAGCCGAAGGATATGCAAGCGCTGATTTGCACCACCAGTTGAGTGAGGCTTATTTTCGCCTCGGCCAGCCTGGCAGAGCATTGTTGCACGCCCGCAAAGGGCTGGTGCTGGAGCCAGGCAACGCTCAACTACGGCATAATGTGGCATGGCTCAGGAGCAGGCAGCCCGATGCATTGCCGCCGGCGCCGGAGTTTTTTCTCGCCCAGTGGCTAAATCGGGTAGCCGCTTGGCTGATGCCGGGCGCATGGGGCGTATTGAGCATAGTTATGCTATGGGTGGGCGCCCTGTGGGTAGGCGCAAGCTGGCTGGGGAAGCTCCCCGGGCGGTTGTCGGCCTTTCCAAAGGCCGGCTGGATTCCTATCACTTTGGCGCTGGCGCCCTTAGCCCTGGCGCAGGTGAGGCATACTCGCCTTGCCAATCACAACGAAGCGGTGGTTGTGGCTTCTCGCGCCAGTATGAAGGTGGCGCCCGATGCCGCCAGCGCCACAGAACTGGAAGTATCCGAAGGCTTGGAAGCAAAGGTCATAGACCAATCGGGCGGATGGTATAAAATAGTATTGGTAAACGGGCGCCGGGGATGGCTGCCCGCCCATGAACTGGAACGCATATAAGGCGTTATATAAAACCAAAACAAAACAAAACCCCATGCTGCTGGCAGTAGGATCGAAGGTAAGGTTAGTGCGCACTGGCGACGAGGGCGTGGTGAAAGCCCTGCTGAGTGATGGCATGTTGTTGGTACACTTGCCTGAAGACGACATGGACATCCCCGTAGCGCCCGAAGACGTGGCGCACATTGACGAGGAAAGCGCCGACTGGAGCGTCAAAGCGCGCATCGTACCCGGCAAGCAGCCCCGCCAGCCCAAAGCGCCTGACCGCCCCGAGCCCAGCGCTCAGTATGCCATCCTTAATCCGCAGGGTATACAATTGGCTTTTGAGCCCATTTTGCACAACGACGCCACGCCCGAGAAGTACCGCATCTTCCTGTTGAACGATACCTCTGCCACCTTCCTATACATTTTTCAACTACACCTCGGCGACCTCAAAGCCTGGGAGACCCAGGGCAAACTGGGGGCCTCCAGCTTCATCGATACGGGCTATCTGCCCTTCGAGCAGCTCAACGACTCGCCGGAGATAGAC
>CAYOTJ010000050.1:0-1838 GCA_964406855.1 uncultured Saprospiraceae bacterium | reverse complement strand
GCTGGCGCATATTAGATACGGGCACGGCGCCCCGCTTGCACCGGCGCATGAAGCTCAAGCCGGCCAACTTTTTCAAGCGCTTGGTGACGGCTCCTCTTATTGGGCGTGTGGCTCACCTCCTCAAGGTGTACGATTCGCTGGATCCCAAGCCCGCTCAGCCCGTCAATGATCTGCGCGCTTATACCCGGCAGAAACGCTCCATAGAGCTGCCTAAAGGCTGGTCGAATCTGGAAGAACTCCCTCATGAAGTATGGGAAAGAGCCGCTTTTGACCACGAGATCGACTTGCACATCGACCGCTTAGTGGAGGCGCCCGATAAAATCAAACCTGCCGAAATATTGGGTGTACAGATGCAGCACTTCGAAGAATTTCTCAACCGGGCCATCCGGGTGGGCGCCGAGCGGATATTTGTCATTCACGGGGTAGGGGAGGGCAAGTTGCGCGCTGCCATAGCGCGTCGGCTGGAGGCCTGCCCCGAGGTAGAGGAGTTTAAAAACGAATACCACCCCCGCTATGGCTGGGGCGCTACAGAAGTGATTTTTTGAGTCTCGGGAGCCGCATTTTCAAGAACCAATAAGGGGGTTCCCGCGTTTGTAATCGCGCAACAATTGTATACCTTTGTTGCCGAAAATTCCTAACCATTCAGTCGATAATTATCCATGACCAAACCGGCTTTTTTCGATCAGTTTGTCAACCGCCATATCGGAGCAAACGAGTCGTCTACCGCAGAAATGCTGCGCGCCATTGGCGTAGCTTCGCTCGAACAGTTGATTGATGAAACCGTTCCGGCATCCATTCGACTGGGCCGTGCGCTAAACCTGCCCGATGCGCTCACCGAACACGAGTACCTGCGCGAGTTGAGCCAAACGGCTAAGCTCAATCAGGTTTTCAGGAGCTACATCGGGCTGGGCTACTATGGCGTCATCACGCCTTCGGTCATCGCGCGCAATATCTTCCAAAATCCAGGCTGGTATACCCAATATACGCCCTATCAGGCCGAGATTGCCCAAGGGCGGCTGGAAGCGCTGCTGAACTACCAGACGATGGTAAGCGACCTCACCGGTCTGCCCGTAGCCAATGCCTCCCTACTCGACGAAGGCACCGCCGCCGCCGAGGCCATGGCCATGTTCTATGGCGTAAAAAACAAGCGGGTAAAAGGCGAAGCAGCCAACGAATTTCTCGTTTCCGACCGCGTATTCCCTCAAACCGTGGAGCTGCTGCGCACCCGGGCTACGCCCCTCGATATTGAGGTAAAGGTAGTGTCGGCCGATGAGATGCACTTCACCGCTCGCACCTTTGGCATCCTGCTGCAATATCCCGACGCTACCGGCGCCGTAAGCGACTACCGGGCCTTAACCGAGCGCGCCCGGGCAGAAGGCGTATATGTGACCGTGGCCGCCGATCTGCTGGCCCTCACCCTGCTGACCCCTCCGGGCGAGTGGGGCGCCGACGCCGTAGTAGGCAACTCCCAGCGCTTTGGCGTACCCATGGGCTATGGCGGCCCGCACGCCGCCTTCTTTGCCTGCCAGGACGAGTACAAGCGACTCATTCCGGGCCGCATCATCGGCGTCTCCGTCGATCGGCACGGCAAGCGCGCCCTGCGCATGGCCCTGCAAACCCGCGAGCAGCACATACGCCGCGAGAAGGCTACCTCCTACATCTGTACGGCCCAGGCGCTGCTGGCCATTATGGCCGGTATGTACGCCGCCTGGCATGGCCCGCGCGGCCTTAAGGCCATAGCAGAGCGGGTGCATGCTAATGCCCGCGCCTTAGCGGCTTATGCCAGCCGCCTCGGATACCCGATCGTCAACGATTACTTTTTCGATACCGTGCGCATC
>CAYOTJ010000049.1:0-12503 GCA_964406855.1 uncultured Saprospiraceae bacterium | reverse complement strand
AAAGTATGTAATAAATTCGGTTCTGTCAAACTGTTGTTGATAAATTTTGTGCGGTTAGAAAATTTAGCTCTTTGGGTTTTGCGAAGCGTTGGCTTTTGTGTCGGGCAAACCAAATATGCTAAATGAGGGTGAACCTTTTTCAGTCGGTTTATGGTCGCAATGTCGTTCTGTTAGGGCTGCTTGTAGCCCAAGGCTTAGGCTGCTCAGAGCGTTTCGGGCAGGTAGTCGATGGGGCCGGGGAGGTCGTCGGCGAGGACGTAGGTAAGTACGAAGCCGTCGCGGAGCTCGTAATGGAGGCGGTAGCGCTGGTTGATGTCGCCTTTATTGACGAAGGCTGAGGTATAGCCGCCCATTTCACGGAAGGTGAAGGGCTGTACGCGCAGGTGGGCGCGGAAGTCGATTTCGCGGCGGCCATAGGCTTTGTAGAGGGCTTCTTTGGCGCCCCAATAGACGTGCAAGTGTTCGACCAAGGTTTCAGACCGAAGGCTTTCGGTTTCTTCGGGGCGCATAAATTTGGGGGCAAGGCGGGTGATCTTAGGCACGATGAACTGGATGTCGACGCCGCAAGGCATGGGGGCTACGACGGCGGCGGAGAGATCGGCGGAATGGCTGATGGAAATATGCCAGGCTGAGCCTTCGAGGTGGGGTTTGCCGTATTGATCTTTGATGAAGGCGCCGCGCTGATCGCGGCCCGACATGTCGTGTACCAATTGGCGGGCGGCGAGCCATTCCAGGCGGCGACGGCCTTTCATTTGTTCCAATTGGCGCAATTCGGCGGGGTAGAGGAAGAGCTGATTCAGGAACCAGGCTTCGGGTTCTGAGATGCGCCACAGGCCGAGTTCGCCATAGGGCGTGAGCTGCCGATGTAGAATGCCGGGCATAAATGATATGGTACTTTGGTGGTGTACTGCCTCAAAGATAAGGTTTTCAGCGGCCGTTTGGCGGATTGGGGTATAAAATTGACCGCGATGCGCAAACTCACCGGGTCAAAGATTGCTTTTTTGTGAAATAAGGCCTACATTACGAGGGTATTAGCGGCTTTGCCGCCTACCTGCCACATTTTGCGCTACCCGGCTGGGGCTGATCTCAGCCCGTTTGCAGGAAAACATCGTGTCATGTAAATGCTTTTCGATGATGGTATACGAGGAGGGTAGCGCCTATCCGGTATCTGGCAATTTTGACCTGATTGCACAATACGAGCATTTTTTCAACGACCCGCTGGCGCCCAAGACGGTGGTGGCGGCGCCGAGCCTGACGCTGGACCCCGAGATATTGGGCCAGATTGGGGGGCATGTACACTATGAAGAGCGGATGCTGTGCCTGTTGCTGTTGTTGCGGATGCCGGCAACGCGGGTAGTATACATTACGAGTATGCCCATAGACGAGGCCATTGTAGACTATTATCTGCATCTGTTGTCGGGGGTGACGGCTCGCCATGCCCGGCGGCGGCTGACGTTGCTGGCTTGCTACGATGGCTCGAACCGGTCGCTGACAGAGAAGATATTGGAGCGGCCGCGGCTGATGGCGCGCATCCGGGAGAACTTGCTGCCAGGGCAGGTGGCCCACCTGACGGGTTTCAACATTACGCCGCTGGAAGAGGAGTTGGCTGAAAAGTTAGGCATACCCATATACGGTTGCCCCTCGGCGCTGGCGGCATGGGGCGGTAAAAGCGGCAGTCGGGAGTTGTTTCGGCGAGCGGGCGTGCCCATGCCGCCGGGGTTCGAACACTTGCATACGCCTGCCGAGGTAACCACGGCGCTGAACGCGCTAAAGCGGGAGTTTCCGTGGCTGAAAAAGGCCATGGTAAAGCTCAACGACGGCTTCTCTGGCGATGGGAACGCCATCTTTACCTATGCGCGCAAAGAGGAAGAGGTAAAACCCGAACAATTGGCCGGGCAGCTTAAAATAGTAGCGGCCAAACTTTCGTATCGCCTCTTTATGGAAAAACTATCCGAGATGGGAGGTATCGTAGAAGCGTTTGTGGATGGGGCGGAAAAGGCTTCGCCCTCGGTGCAATGCCGCATTACGCCCGTGGGCGAAGTGGAGGTTATTTCCACCCACGATCAAGTATTGGACGAACAAACCGGACAAGTATACCTGGGCGCCAGCTTTCCGGCCCAGGCCGAGTATGCTGCCGAAATAGGGGAGATGGGGCGCAGGATTGCGCTTGAACTGCGCAAGCTGGGCGCTTTGGGCAGGTTTGGCGTCGATTTTATGTCGGTGAAGCAAGATGGCCAATGGGTGCATTACGCCATCGAGGTGAACCTGCGCAAAGGAGGTACTACCCACCCTTACCTGATGTTGCAATTATTGACCGGAGGCCGATACCTGCCGGAAGAGGGCCTTTTTTACACCCCTCAGGGCCGGGCGCGCTACTACTTTACTACGGATAACCTACAGGCGGAAGCCTATAAAACCTTAACGCCGGAAGACCTTATCGACTGGGCGATATGCCAACGGCTGCACTTTGACAGCACTACGCAGGACGGGGTGCTCTTTCACCTGATTGGCGCGCTGCCTCAGTACGGCAAGTTGGGCGTGCTGTGCATAGGGCAAAGCCCGGAGCAGGCGCGCGGCTTATACGAGCATACGGTGAGCTTGCTCAATGTGGCAACGAATGCTTAATATGCCCCGAAATAGCGCCGCGCAAACCATTCGGCCGACAGTAGCAACATGAAGAGGGCGAAAATCCACTTCAGGTTGATGACCGACCGGGTGGTGAGGGTGGAATAGATGACGGGCTTCAGGGTGCTGATGCCCGCCAGTTGCTCGGGCAGCCGATCGAGATCGGCGGGGCTGATTTTTTCACCCCCGTAGCGCTGGCTGAGGAGCCCCAGCAGCGCATGGTCGGCGGTAGTGGCGTACTGCTCTAACTGTATGGGCTGCACACTGAACTGCCCTTGGAAGTTGAGGGTTTCCGTACCTGTGTTGACGGAAGCGCGGAAGCGGTAGTTGCCTACCGGAAAGACGCCGGCCGACAGGGTGTAGGCCCTGCCTGCCCGGTTGAAAGTGAAGCTGTACTCCTTGCCTTCGGCATCGGTAACTACCAGTCGGGCGTCGGGGGTATTGACGAGCTCGTAGCTTTCGTTATAAAGCTCGGCGTCGAAGGTGATGGATTCTGTTTCGTCGAAGATGTTTTTGGGCAGCAGCACCCGGAAGCGGCGCTTATCGTCCTTGACGCTGAGGTATTGGGTCACTTTGCCTACGAGCTCGTCGAAGCGGTTGTGGTTTTCGCTGTCGAGGAAGTCAAAGAGGCGCCATTGCCAGAGCCCTGTTGCGCAAAGTACGGCGCTGCGGGCGCCCTGTTGCTCGCCGAAGAGCAGCAGCGGGAATCGGGTATCTACTTTGCCGATGCGCTGGTACATGAATACCGACACATTGCCGCCGGGCATAAAATCGCCGAAGGGCGCTACCAATGGCGGCAGGGTAGGGGTCCAGCGGGAAAGATTATCGCCGAGGGTAAAGAGACTGAAATCGGGGGCTATTCGGGCCTGTACTTCGTTGTTGCTTTGGTTGCTGCCGCTGATTTTTACCAAATTCTGCACCTGGTTGAAGCGCGGGAAGTTGTTTTGATCGCCGACGATGTACCATACGGGCTTATTTTGCTGGCGGATGGCATTAAAAACAGCCGCGAGGTCGTGGCGGGCGCTGGGCAACTGGTGCAGGATGACGAGGTCGTAGTCTTTGACGTCCTGATTGAAATTTTCGGCATAGGCGATGTCGACCTCGTTGTTGCGGCCTGTGGTGAGGCTTTGCTTGAGAGCCGACACGTCGGGGTGGGGCGCATGGGCTAAGATGAGGATTTTTTCGCGGGCATCGAGGACGTCGATGAAGATATCGCGGACGTTGTTGGCCTTGTTGCTTTCGCCGTTGATGGGGCTGAGCGACAGGCGGTAGCGCTGCACGCCGCTTTTGTCGGCATTGAGCAATATTTCCCGGGTGGTAAAGAAGTCGCCTTTATCGATGCTGATGCTCTCCTGGCGGAGCACCTGGCTTCCCTGCCCCTCTACCCGCGAAACCGTAAGGGTAGTAGCGGCGCCGGCGGCATTGAGGGCGGCTACGTCGACCTGAATGGAGAACTGATCGCCGAGGTAGACAACGCGATTGTGGAAGACCCGGGCCAAGCTGAGGTCGCGTTTGCGGGTAGTATCGCCCAATGCTACCGTGTAGACCGGCGCATTGAGTTTCACATCGGCGTAAACCGGGTTGGCGCCCTGGTTGTAGATACCGTCGGTGGCGAGGATGACGGCGCCTAAATTTTGGTTGCCGTAGAGGTCGTATACGTGCTGGAGCGCCTGGGTGATGTTGGTCTTGCGGTCGGAGAAAGAAAGCTCGCCATCGGGATTTACTTCCTGGCCAAAGGTAATCTGTTGTACGTCGTAGTCAGCCGACAGCCTTTCTTGCAGGCGGTTCCAGCGCTCGCGGTAGGCGGCACTGTCGGGCAGGGCCAAGGCTACCGATTCCGATACGTCCTGAGCCATAACCACTACGGGCTTTCGGGTTTCGGTTTGCATGCTGCGCAGCAGGGGCGACAGCAGCAGCATAGCCAGCAGGCTTACCACCACAAACCGCAACAAGCCTAAGGCACGATGCAACCAGGGCAGGCGCTCGCGGAAGGTGGCGTCGCGATAATACAACACCATCGCATAAGCTAAGCCGGCTAAAAGGCAGAAAACGACATACCACGAAGGATACGCAAAACTCAATCCTTCCATAAAGACTATCCTTTTTCGATAAAAGCCAACAACTGGTTTACAACAGCAGGGCGTTACTGGGCGGCCAGCTTGCGCGTAGCTTCGCCCATCAGTTTGCGCAGGGCCGACAGATCGGCCTCGGGCAGCGGTATTTGCTCGCCCTGATGATTAACGCTGATGAACAGGCAGTAAGCATTGCCCAAGCGGGTTTTAAGGCTACGCAAGGGCGAGGCCCACAGGCACTGGTCGCCGGGGCCCTTAATTTCTTCATATTTGTAGGCGCCGGCGGTCATGCCCAGCGGCTCGGCCCACTCGCCTTCATCTTTCAGTTGCTCGAAATAATTGGCATAGCGGTTGGGCAACCGATCGATGAAGTCGTTGAATTCAACGCGGAGGGCTAAGGCCTCGTCGCCGTTGTTCCAGGTCCATACGCAGGTGCTTTTATTGGGTTGGTGGTAGACCTGCTCCTGTAGGATGGAAGAAGCATCGACGCCTACAATGCCGGCTACATCTTCGATGCTGAGCAGGGTGCAGGCTTCAGTATTTACCTCTTTGAGGCCTGCTGATTTTTTCAGCAGAGCGGCCACCTCGTCGGGGGAGGCCTGGTTGAAGGTCTCGCTGATGGCGGCCTGAACATCGGCTTCATTAGCGCCCTGGGCAGCGGCATGTTGGCTGGAGGCGCTTTGGCGGCAACCCGATAATAGCAGCCAGGTGAGCGCTACACAAGCCGTAAAAACGTATTTTTGCATCTTGCTTGGCTTTTGCGCGGCCAAAGGTACGGGAAAATGCCCGAACTTTACCGGCTTGCATTGAGTTAATGAAAACGCCTGATGTTAGCGTTTTGTTAAAACGCCTCTTTGCAGGCAGCGCATACGTACTTTCAGCGCCCTTGAGCGTTTACTATTCATCCAAACATTTGGACCAACTATGATAAACAATACAATGCATCGCGTTTCGGGCCGGCTTAAAAAAGCCGGTATGCTGGCTTTGGTGTTGCTGGCCATTGGCCTTATGCCTTTGCGCGCGGCCTATATCCTCATCCCTATGGATGAAACCTCGCAGCGCAACCACCTCAAAGCCTATGGCATCACCTATTGGGTGCTTTCGAATAACGTGGAAGCCTGGTGGCTGCTCAATTATCGCGGGGGCTCTTTTGCTTTTCCGCACAGCCCCCTGTTTGAGCGCGAGTGCCGCACCCGAGACGTCAGCTTTGAGGTTATTCCCGATGCCCAGTTCAACCGCATCTTAGCTGAAATTGAAAACCCCGAAGCCAATATGGATGCCCTGAAGCTGGAAAAAGCGCCTAAAATAGCCGTATATACGCCCGAGCTCAATTTTAGTCCGGGCGCAGCTACCGGGCAGCGCATCCAACCCTGGGATGATGCCGTCACCTTAGCCCTCACCTATGCCGAAATCCCCTACGAAACGCTCTACGACACCGAAGTGATGCAGGATCGCTTAGCGCTTTACGACTGGCTCCACCTGCACCACGAAGATTTTACGGGGCAGTATGGCCGCTTCTACAGGGGGTATAGCAATCAGCCCTGGTACCGCGAGATGGTAACCTACCAGGAAGGCCTGGCTCGTCGCAACGGTTTTGAAAAAGTGTCGGAACTCAAATTGGCCGTCGTTAAGCGGATACGCGAGTTTGTTGCCGGCGGAGGTTTTATGTTTGCCATGTGCTCCGCTACCGACTCCTACGACATCGCCCTCGCCGCCGAGGGCCACGACATCTGCGCCGCTATGTACGACGGAGATCCCATAGAGCCAAATGTAGACAGCAAGTTGAATTTCGGGAATACTTTTGCCTTCCGCGATTTTCAGCTCACCCGCGATCCGCTGGAGTATGAATTCTCCACCATCGACCACAATGAGGGCCGCCCTGTAGTGCCTGAGCAGGACTATTTTACCCTCTTCGACTTTTCGGCCAAGTGGGATCCCGTGCCCACCATGCTCACCCAGTGCCACACCCGCACCGTTAAGGGCTTTATGGGCCAGACCACCGCCTTCCGCAACCAGCACATCAAACCCGAAGTGCTGGTGTTGGGCGAAAATAAGCCCGCCGGCGAAGCTCGCTACATCCACGGCAACTTCGTCAAGGGCTTCTGGACGTTTTATGCGGGCCACGACCCCGAAGACTACCGCCATTATGTAAACGACCCCGAAACGGATCTGAGTTTGCACCCCAACAGCCCGGGCTACCGGCTGATTCTCAATAACATTCTCTTTCCGGCTGCCCGCAAGAAGCAGCGCAAAACCTAACTTCGGTAAGTAACTTAAATTACCTCAACAAACCTCGTCAAACTATGCGTTACCTGATCTGGATCGCACTCATCGTGCTGGGCTTTCTGGCGGGAAGCTACTGGAATAACCGCCACGCTGAAATCGAACAAGCCGGCAACACCGCCGTACTTGTCAACAACAATACCCGGGCGGTAGACCCACCCGCGCTCAGCGGCGACACCGCAGCGCCGCGGACGCTCACCGAGTCGGAGAGCCCCACCATCCGCCTCTTTGAATCGGCGGCTCCTTCGGTATGTTATATTACTACCACCCAGTTGCGCCGCAACTATTTCAACCGCAACATTACAGAAATTCCCAGCGGTACCGGTTCGGGCTTCGTATGGGATCGCAATGGCCATATCGTCACTAATTTTCATGTCATCCAGGGCGCCAATAAGCTTCAGGTGACATTGGCCGACCGCACCACCTGGCCCGCTACGCTGGTGGGCTACGCGGCTGAAAAAGACCTGGCCGTGCTCAAAATCGAAGCCCCCCGCGAGAAGCTCATCCCCATTCAGGTGGGCACCTCCGAGGCGCTGCGCGTAGGCCAGGCCGTTTATGCCATCGGCAACCCCTTTGGTCTCGACCAAACGCTCACTACGGGGGTAGTAAGCGCCCTTGGCCGCGAAATCGAGTCGGTAGCGGGCGTACCCATTCGCGACGTTATCCAATCGGATGCCGCCATCAACCCCGGCAATTCCGGCGGGCCGCTGCTCGATTCTTCCGGTCGTCTCATTGGCGTTAATACGGCCATTTATAGTCCTTCCGGCGCTTCTGCCGGCATCGGCTTTTCCATTCCTGTTGATGCCGTGCGTTGGGTAGTGCCCGAGCTCATTCAATACGGCCGCATCAAACGGCCGTCTATGGGCATCGAAGTGCGCAGCGTACCCAACATCAGCGGGGTAGTGGTCTATGCAGTGGTGGAAGGCAGCGCCGCCGAACGCGCCGGCATCCGCCCGCTCTACCTCGACCGCAACGGCAATGTACAATTGGGCGACGTCATTACGGCCATCAATGGCCAGAAAATCGCCTCTTATAACGATCTGTTCCTCGAATTGGAAAAATACAGCCCCGGCCAGCGCATCAACGTCACCGTCAAACGCGACGAGCGCGCCGAAACCGTGGCGCTAACCCTCGACGCCGCCAAGTAACGGCCATACACCCCCCTCCCTGCGCATCAGCTCGCCCGCGCGCCGCACATGCCGGCGCGCGGGCGGGTATGCCCACGACCCTGGCGCGCATTTCAGCTTCTGTCACGCCTCTTTCGGCGGGGCCTTCGACATGGCGTACTCGCTCAGGGCCGTGATGGTGAGCGAAGGGGTTACCCGCCAGGTTGCAGGGCGCCACAGACCCGTCGGGGATGTAAAAATTGGGGGTAGCCATACGCCCTAACGTCGGGGTTTACCACGCCTTCCTGCTCGCTTAGATTCGGCCTGCCTCATCCGCTCCCATGGCGAAAGCGGCTATGGGCGCTACGACATCTGCCCCATCCCGAGGGATGTCTCCCGCAAGGGTATTATGATGGAGATTAAGGGGCGAATCGTTTATAGTTCTCCAAGCCAAGATTTGTGCATCTTGACTTGGAGAACTATAAGGCTCGTCGCCAGGGCGTGCGGCCTGCGCAAGCTGCCTGTAGGGGGCCGGCTCTAAAGCCGGCAGTGCGCAGCACCGAGCGAATAGCGAGCCCGGAAGGGAGCGACCCCGGCGGCCCTGGAGCAAGCGCCTATCGCCAGGGCAATGCGATTGAGGGCCGCCGGGGATGCGCCCAAAACGCGATGATCGTTGCTGGGGGCAAATGGTGTGGGACAGCCCCATACACGCGCTTAACCGGGGGATGGCATCGTCGGTCAACTCCGTGTATTAGTAGATTTTAATGATATGTTGGTAGATAAAAGCGCGCTTTCGATAGGGGCATGGCAATGATAGGGGCATCTGGTTGTTAGAAATCGAGCAAAATTCCCGGCGAAGTATAGTAGACTTGTTCTGCGGGATCATTTTTCGCTCGTTCATGACTCCTCGCAGAACAAGTATAGTGCTCTAAGGGACCAAATGAAAACAAACATGATGAAAAGAGTACTACTCCTCAGCTTGGCGCTATGCTTAGCCCTGGGCGGCGGAGGCCTTTGGGCGCAAGCCACGCCTAAAGTAACCCTGAGTGGTTACGTCAAAGACGCCGGCAGTGGCGAAACCCTCATTGGAGCTACCGTCTATGTAGCTGAGCTGAGCGCGGGTTCTACCACCAATGAATATGGCTTTTACTCCCTTTCTCTGCCTCCGGGGAGTTATAAGGTAGCCTTTTCTTACTTAGGCTTTGAGACACAGGAGCGCGCCATAGAGTTGCGCCAAAACGCCAGCCTCACCGTAGAGCTGTCGGATGGAGCCCAGCAATTGGAAGAAATATTGGTGACTGCCGAAACGGCTGACCGCAATGTGACCAGCACAGAGATGAGCGTCAACAAGCTCAACATGCTCACCATAGCCAAGATGCCCGCGCTGTTGGGCGAGGTGGATGTGATTCGGAGTATTCAGTTGCTGCCCGGCGTAAGCACCGTTGGGGAAGGGGCTACCGGCTTCAATGTGCGCGGTGGCGGGGTAGACCAAAACTTAGTGCTGTTAGACGAGGCGCCGGTGTACAACTCTTCGCACCTGTTTGGCTTCTTTTCGGTATTCAATCCCGATGCCGTCAAGGATGTTAAGCTTTATAAAGGAGGTATACCCGCCCGCTACGGCGGCAGGCTTTCATCGATACTGGATGTGCGCATGAAGGAAGGCAACAGCAAAAAGCTGGCCGTTTCGGGGGGCGTAGGGGTTATCTTCAGCCGCTTAGCCGTAGAAGCGCCTTTGTTTAAAGAGCGCGGCTCTTTTATTGTGGCGGCGCGGCGCTCTTACATCGATATTTTAGCTAAGCCCTTCCTGTCGGAGTCGCTGGGGGATACCAAGCTCAATTTTTATGACCTCACCCTCAAAGGCAATTACAACCTGAGCCCCAAAGACCGGGTATATGTATCGGCTTACCTGGGGCGCGACAACTTTGGCTTTGGCGATGCGGCGGGCTTCAACTGGGGTAATGCCACCACCACGCTGCGCTGGAATCACCTCTTCAACGACAAGCTGTTTTCAAACTTCACGGCTTATTACAGCAATTACGACTACCAAATCAACTTTGGCAACGACAATCAAAATAGCTTTGACTGGGACGCCTCCATCAAAAATTACAGCCTCAAGTCGGATTTCTCCTACTTCCTCAACCCCAACAACCAGATCACCTTCGGGGGGCAGGCGATTTACTACGATTTTGCGCCGGGTAATGCCGTAGGGGTCAGCGAAGGCGAAACCCGCAGTTTTGGCCTCGACAATAAATATGCCCTCGAAGCCGGGGTTTTTGTCGAAAACGAACAGCAGATCGGCAGTCGGTGGTCGTTGCACTACGGCTTGCGGTACTCTTATTTCGACTATTTGGGTGAAGGCGCCGCCTACGAGTTTGCCGAAACCGGCCCGGGCCAGCGCAAACAATTGGTATCGGCCACTACCTACAAGGCCAATGAGAGCATCCAAACCTATGGCAACTTAGAACCCCGGGTATCGGCCAGGTTTCAGCTCAATCCGGTCAGCTCCATCAAGTTGAGCTACAACCGCATGGCGCAGTACATTCACCTCATCTCCAATACTACGGCAGCTTCGCCCTTAGATGTATGGACGCCCAGCACCAACAACATCAAACCCCAATTGGCCGACCAGTTTGCCCTGGGGGCATTCACCAACTGGAAAGACAATGCCTACTCGGGCTCGTTGGAGGTGTATTACAAAGACTTCCAAAACCAGGTGGACTACATCGATGGCGCCGACCTGTTTGTCAATGAGCTACTCGAAGCCGAATTGCTGGCCGGCGACGGCCGCGCTTATGGCCTCGAAATACAGCTCGAAAAGAAAAAAGGCGCTTTTACGGGTTGGTTGTCGTACACCCTGGCGCGCACCGAGCGCCGCGTGGAGTCCATCAACAACAATGAGTGGTTTGCTTCGCGTTTTGACCAAACCCACAAGGTAAACCTCACGGGCTTTTATGAGCTCAACAAGCGCTGGAGTTTTTCGGCCAACTTTCAGTTCAACACGGGCACACCCGCTACCTTTCCTACCGGAAGGGTCGAACAGCAGGGTTATGTGATTCCGCTGGTATCGGGTAATGTGCGCAACAATGTACGCATACCGAGCTACCACCGCCTCGACCTGGCGGCTACCCTCCAGGGTAAGGAGCGCCCCGGCAAACGCTGGAATTCGCATTGGGTGTTTTCCATCTATAATGTGTACAACCGCCGCAACCCATTCACCATCTTTTTCCAACAAAGCGACATACGCACGCCTACGGGTACGCCCGTACAAACCGATGCCATCCGCTTCTCGGTCATCGGCAATTTTGTGCCTTCTGTTGCTTACAACTTCAACTTCTAACGACCACGCGATATGAAATATAGCAAGCTCTTTTTATTGGCCGGCATAGCGATGTTGGCATTCTCCTGCGAAGATGTTATTGAGGTTGACTTAGCCGACGGCGATCGTCAGCTCGTTGTAGATGCCTGGATCAACAACAAGCCCGAAACCCAGACCATACGCCTTACCCGCGCCGGCGCCTACTTTGCCAACAGCTTCTCCGCGGCTGAAACGGAGGCCAGCGTCACCGTCACTGATGCCGATGGCCGGGTGTATACTTTTTTGGATACCGACAAAGACGGCGCTTATACCTGGACGCCCGAAGCGGGCCAGGTATTCGGGGAGGTCGGTATGGCTTATACCCTCAATATCGTGACGGCCGCAGGCCTGCAATACACTGCTACTTCGGTACTTGAGCGGGTAATGCCCATTGACTCCATTGCCTATGAGTACCGCGAGGAAGAACTGGGGCAGCCCGCCGGGTACTATGCCGAGCTTTTTGCCCGCGACTTGCCAGGCTTTGGAGATGCATACTGGATTAAGACCTTTAAAAATGGCCAGTTTCTGAATAAGCCCCAGGAGATGAACCTGGCTTATGATGCGGGGTTCACGGCGGGCGCAGGCCTCGACGGCATCTACCTCATCACGCCCATCAGGCTAGCCATCAATCGGATACCCGACTCCGGCGATGGGGCCGTCGACACGGGCGATCTGCCGCCCTATGCCTTAGGAGACTCCATCTACGTGGAGGTGCTTTCGCTCAACGATGAGGCTTTTATGTTTCTGGAGCAAGCCAGAACCCAAATGACCTTGGGGGATGCTTCTCTCTTTGCCGAACCTCCGGCCAATGTGCCTACCAATATCCAAAGCATCAATGCCGCCACCAATGCAGACCGGGCAGTGGGCTTTTTTAATGTATCGGCAGCGTCGTCTATGGGCGTCAGGGTACAGTAGATGCCCGCGAAAGGGGCCGGGGAGGCGCCGAACGCCGGCCATGCAGCAGGCCCGCCCGGCAGCAGACCCCAAGGGCTGCATTGAGGGGAAATCTCGCTTTCATAGCGGGTATTTTAAAACTTTAATGACGCAGCAAGACTCATGCAG
>CAYOTJ010000048.1:3814-12511 GCA_964406855.1 uncultured Saprospiraceae bacterium | reverse complement strand
TTAGAAAAACCCATGCAGGGCCGCGGCATCCTGCTCGGCGGCGTTCCGGGCGTACCCCCCGCCAAAGTGCTCGTCCTCGGCGGCGGCATCGTAGGCACACAGGCCGCCAAAATGGCCGCCGGCCTCGGCGCCCAGGTGACCATCATGGACGTAAGCCTCACCCGCCTGCGCTACCTATCCGATGTCATGCCTGCCAACGTCACCACCATTTACTCCAACGAGTACAACATCCGCAAGCTCATCACCGACTCCGACCTCATCGTCGGCGCTGTGCTCATACCCGGCGCCAAAGCGCCCAAGCTCATCACCCGCGACATGCTCAAAGACATGCACCAGGGTACCGTGCTCGTCGACGTAGCCGTCGACCAGGGCGGCTGCATTGAAACCTGTACGCCTACCACCCACGAAAATCCTACCTTCGTCATCGATGGCATCGTACACTACTGCGTAGCCAATATGCCGGGCGCAGTGCCTTATACCTCTACCATCGCCCTCACCAACGCCACCCTGCCCTACGCCCTCCAATTGGCCGACATGGGCTGGAAAAAGGCCTGCGAAGTCAACGAGCCCCTCCGCAAGGGCCTCAACGTCGTCAAAGGAAAGGTGGTTTACCAGGGCGTTGCCGACGCCTTCAACCTCCCCATGAACGACGTATTCAGCATGATGTAAACTTATAGTCAATACAGCCGGGCTGCTCAGGGGTCGTACCCGGAGCAGCCCGCTTAATTTTTCGCCCATGCGCATCATCGGCCACATCGAGCATCCACGCCTTAAAATTACCGTCTTCAAAATGGACAACCGGCTGTCGCTCAAAATAGAGGACGAATACGCCGAAGAAACCTTCAAGTTCCGCCAACAGGAAGGCCTCTCTACCCTCGAAGACGTACAACGCCTCGCCGACGACTCCTTCCTCAAAGCCACCGAACAACGCCTCCTGCAAATGCGCCGCCAAGCAGCCGACGCCCTCGCCCGCATTGCCCCGCCTCCCCCCGATGAGTTCGACGCCATTCTATAAAATCCATGAACTTTTGAACTCAGTCCACGTTAATCCCATCAAAAATGTGATCTCATGTTCGGACTGTTCAAAAAAGATCCCCTCGCCCAATTGGAAAAGGAATACGCACGCCTCATGGAAGAGGCCATGCACCTCCAACGCAGCGGCGACCTCAAAGCTTATGCCGCCAAAATAGAGGCCTCAGAAGCCATCCTCAGGCAAATAGACGCCCTCAAACAGGGGCAATAATCGCTTTCGCCCTGATGGAGCCGATCTCTTTGTAATCTGTTTTTTTGGGGCCCCGCCGCATGGCATCTACTTTTTCAGGCATCCTGCGCGGCGCCGCCGCGTCTTCGCTGCGCTCTTCCGGGTAAACGTGTTCCGCTCCCATGGGCCGGCATAGAGTTTATCTCCAACGCCGGCGCAAGCCTGGCCGGCCCATACCGCCACGTCTTCGCTGCGCTCTTCCGGGTAAACTACACCCCCTGGTCCGAACACAGGCAGCGGGAGAGCAGGTAACGAAAGGACGCAATGTAGACTTGTTCTGCGGGATCGCCAACGCTAACTCAGGTCTACCAAGGTCACGCCGTCGCCGCCCATTTCAGCAGCAGGATGGCTCACTTTAAGGTCAAAATTATACTCCCTGAGTTTTTTGCGCACGGCGTTGCGCAGCGTGCCGTTGCCCTTGCCGTGTACGATGCGCAGCCCATTGGCATTGGCCAATATGGCCTGGTCTACGTATTCCTCCACCACTTTGAGCGCCTCCTCGTAGCGCATACCGCGAATGTCGAGCTTGAGCGGGAAGGCTGCTGCCCGGTCTACATCGGCCTGAATGCTTTGGGTTTGCTGCACGTTCAGCGGCGTTTTGGCCTGCTGTAGGTCTTTGAGGCGGATGGTCATGCGGAGGTCGCCCATGAGCACGATGGCCGATTTTTTGTCGACGGCTTCTACCTTGCCGGTGGCGCCGCCGGTGCGCAGGCGCACAAAGTCGCCTACGGCTATGGGCTTGTCTTCTGCGGCGGCTTCTTCATCGGGCAGGTAGATGTTGTCGCGGAGGGAGACGACCTCTTCGGCCAACTTCTTGCGCTCTTCCTTGGCTTTGACGGCCATCTCTTTGGCCCGCTCTAAGTTTTGCTGCTCTTTGATCTCGCGGATGGTGCGTTCCAGTTCGCGGTTGTTTTGGGCCGTCGATTGGAGGGCCATTTCTTTGGCGTCAAGCTTGAGCTTTTTGCGGCGGTATTCTAGCTCGCGGAAGGCCTGATCGTAGGTTTTGATGAGCTTTTCGATCTCCTGCTGCTTTTGCTTGAGCGAAACTAAGTGTTCTTCCACTTCCTGCTTTTCGCGCTGCAGGTCTACAAGCAGCTCGTCTACGGCTTTTTCATTTTTGCCTACCCGTTGGCGGGCGTATTTCATTACGGAGGCGGGCAGGCCGCTCTTGGAGGCTATTTCAAAGGCGTAGGAGCTACCCGGGCGACCTACCTTGAGCTCGTAGGTGGGCGAGAGGGTCTCCTTATCGAAGTGCATGGAGCCATTGAGCAGGCCTTTGGTTTTGAAGGCAAAAACCTTGAGGTTGCTGTAGTGGGTGGTGATGACCCCATAGGCGCCTTTGCGGTTGAGGTCGTTGAGCACCGCTTCGGCTATGGCCCCGCCAATCTGGGGGTCGGTGCCCGAGCCGAATTCGTCTATGATTACCAAGGTTTTATCGTCGGCCCGTTCGAGGAATACGCGGGCATTGGCCAAGCGGGAGCTGTAGGTACTGAGGTCGTCTTCGAGCGACTGCTGGTCGCCGATGTCGGCGTAGAGGCGTTCAAAGACGCCCATTTCAGAGATGGGGTCTACGGGTACCAGCAACCCTGCCTGGAGCATCATTTGCATGAGGCCCACCGACTTCATGGTGATCGACTTGCCGCCGGCATTGGGGCCGCTGAGCACCAAAATGCGGTTGGCGCCGAGGAGGCGCAGGTCGAAGGGGACGGTTTTTTTGCCTAAGTTGCGGTTTTTGAGGTACAACAGCGGATGCCGCCCCTGGATGATGCCGAAGAAGGGCTTTTCGACCAATCTGGGGATTTCGGCCTTCATTTTTACCGCCAACCGGCCTTTGGCCTGGATGACGTCGTAGCGGATGATGAGGTCGCGATAGGTGCGCAGCAGGGGCACATAGGGCCTGAGCACGGCGCTGAGCGCCTTGAGGATGCGGTATATCTCGCGTTTTTCTTCCTGTTCGAGGTCGAAGATGTCGTTGTTGATCTCGATGACGGGCTCGGGCTCGATGAAAGCCGTTTTGCCGGTAGCCGATTCATCGTGGATGATGCCGCGTATTTTGCGCTTGTGCTCGCTGGGCACGCTGAGTACGCGGCGACCGTTGCGGAAGCTCTCCACGTTGTCGGTAAGCCATCCCTTGCGGCGGTACTCGTCGATGAGGAGGCGGAACTGGCGGTCGAGGTCGCGCTGCTTGCTCTGGATGTGGCGGCGTATCTTGGCCAATTCGGGCGAAGCGTCGGGCTTGATGTTGCCGTCTTCGTCGATGACGCGCTCAATCTCTTTGATGAGGTCTTCATTGAAGATGACGTGGCGGATGAGCTCATAGAGGGCCGGGTAAGCCAACTGCCGCCCCGGATTGAAAAAGCGGAAGATGCCCCGGGTGAACAACAGCAGCACATTGAGGCGGCGCAGGCCCTCTTCGGGCAGCACATAGCCTTCTATTTCCAGCATGCGCAACTCCTCGGCCACATCGGCGTAGGCCCCCAAGGGGAAAGGATCGCGCTTATCGATGATGATTTTAAACTCCTTGGCTTCGAGCAGACGCTGGCTGATGAAGCGCAGGTCGGAAGAGGGGCTCAGTTGTTGCACAAATTCCATACCCAACTCGCCGCTGCACTCGCGTTCGAGCAGGTTCAGTACTTTGTCAAATTCTAACTTCTCGTACAGGTCCTTTGGTTCCAGTTCCATGATTTACGCAGTCGGTGCAATGTCCTCAAACAGGCGTTGGTCGTGATTGAACAAGCGCTATGGTTCTCCAAGGCAGGATTCATAAATCCCGGCTTGGAGAACTATAAACGCAGGAAAAGGGCAATTGGTTTCTCAAGCGAACAAACTCTCTTGCAAACAGGCGCTAAAAGCCCGGCAGCAGCATTACGGCATTTTCCATCATCCGGGAGGGGCCGCGCCAAAACATGCGAAAGTGGGGGTTATCCACCAAGTATACAATTTTGCCCTGCTCAAAGGGCAGTACGCCGGCTACGGTTTTGCCGGCGAGCAGGCGCTGATTTTCTTCCGAAGCATAACCGGCGGCCAGCAGCTCAGCCGGGTTGCGCTCGTAATAAACGACGCTTTGCAATGCGGGGTCGGGGGCTAAGGCGCGGGTTCCGAGCCGGAGGCTAAACAGTTGGGGCTTGAGGCCGAAGCCCAGCGGGTGGGTGACGTCTGCGCGGGCGTTGAAGGCCGCCCCGGGAATGCGGCGCAGGCCGTTGAACTCTTCGCGATCGGCGTAGGGCAGGTAGCGGGCTACTTCGGAGCTGTCGCCGCCGGGCTGCACCATTTTGATGTTGTTGATGCGGGTATGGCTGGTAAAAAACAAGGCGGTCTCCTCCATAGCAATGAGCACGCCGCCCCTCTTGACCCAGTCGAGCAGTTGGTCGCGCTTTTCGCGGGGGAATACCGTCTCTAAGTGGTTGAGGGCTGCGCCGGGCAAGATGAGCACGTCGTAGTCGTTGAGGTCGGCGGCGCCGTAGCGCAGGCCAAACTTGGGCAGGGCCGTCTGCTGGAGTATCGACGCCCGGATGCGCTCAACAGGCAACCGGGTTTCCTGGTCGAAGAGGAAGTACACCTGGCCGCTGGTGTAGGTGTCGAAGGGCGGCTCTACGAGCAGGGCCACCCGGGGCCGGTCGACGGGCACGTTGCGGGTAGAGCCCAGGTCGCGGCCGGCTTCGGTGCGGCTCCCCGCCAGCGGATGAACGACGACGCCGGCCTCGGCGGCCAAGCGACTAAGATCGGCGTGGAGGCTGTCTTTGTGGAGGTTGCGGTCGCGGAGCACCAGCAGGGTACCCGCGCTAAAATTGCGGCCTTCGGCCCGGAAGGGCTCGCCGGCGGCCCGCACCCGGTAGCCGTTGTCCCACAGCAGCGCCAGGGCGCGGGGGGCGTAGCGCTGACCCCAGTCGACGGCGTAGGCATAATAGGGCGTAGCGCCGCTGCCGGCCGCCATACCCGAGGGCGGCGCCAGCGGGGCCGTTATGGGGTCGACGGCTACGGTGGCGCGCTGCGTGGAGGCGTAGGCGGCCAAGTTGTAGGCTAAGGGCGCCGACCAGGTGGAGATGTCGTACATCACCGAGTCTTCGATGGCCAAGCGGCGCTCCAGCAGGGTATGGATGAGCAAATGCTCGGGCTGATTGGCTTTTACGATATAGGCGCCGGCCTCAAAGCTGCGGTCGGCGGTTTTTCCGCTGCGGTAGTCGAGGGCCGGCAGCCTGAAGGGCGCTTTGGCGCGGCCTACGGCTATGCCGTGGCGGAGCAGCACATTGACGAAGTCGGGGAGGTAGCCGCCCGCTTCGTCTTCGAAGACGTAGGTTTGGGTGGCCGCCTTGCTGTTGGCGGGGTTCCAGGCCGACAGGCTGTAGCTGATCAGCTCGGCGCGGCGCTCAACCGACTTGCGCACGGTGGCTACCGAGCTGAGGTAGTGGTCGTAGATGCGCTGCCGATAGGTGACGGGCAAGCCGTCGTTGGTGATGACGGCCCGGCCGGCGTCGATGCCGCCCTGCTCGGTGAGCATACCAATGGCGCCCATGACGGAGGGGTAGCTGGAGCCATAGCCCGGATAGAAGAAGTCGAAGCGGTCGTTGGTGAAATAGCTGATGCCCTCGCGATCGAAAGCGCGGCCGTGAGCGCGCCCAAAGGTGTCGGCCCAACTGTGGTAGGCGTCGGGCAGCAGGAGGTTGCGGGGCGCCTCGCCGGGTACGGTGAAGTAGTTGGCGTCATAGCCCTGCTCGTGGTAGTCGACGTGTACCTGGGGCATCCAGCGCTGGTACTCGGCAATATGGCCCCTCGACTCGGGATGCACGCCCCACACCCAGTCGCGGTTGAGGTCGAACCAATAGTGATTGCTGCGGCCATTGGGCCAGGGGTCGTAGTGTTCGAGGTCGCGGGGTTCTTCGCCTCCGGTGCTGCGGCGGGCGCCGTTGTACCAATAGGCGTAGCGGTCGCGGCCGTCGGGGTTGATGCAGGGGTAGAGCACGATGACCGACTGCTGTAGCCAGCGGCGGGTTTCGTCGTCCTGGGCGGCGGCTAAGCGGTAGGCCAATTGCAGGGCCGCCTCGGTAGTAGAGGGCTCATTGCCGTGGATGTTGTAGCTGAGGGAGATGAACACGGGCTGGTCTTGGGCGGCGCGGCGGGCGGCGTCGGGGGCCGAGCCGGCCAGGTCGGGCAGGGCTAAATGGGCGGTTCGCAGCTCTTCGATCCGGGCTAAGTTTTCGGGGCTGCTGATCGCCAGCACATAGAGCTGCCTGCCTTCGTGGGTGCGGCCGTAGGGGCGTATGTCTATGCGGTTGGAGCGATCGGCTAAGTAGCGGCAGTAGTCGGCTACATGGGCGTAGAGGGTCACTTCCAAGCCGAGCTCGTCGCCTAAAAAGGCGGCCGGCGCCTGCAGGTCGGGGGCGTAGGGCAGGTTGGGCTCGAAGGCAAAGCGGGCGGGGAGCATATCGACCCGCTGGGCGGCGGCCAGCAGGGGCAGGGCCGCCAGCCACAGGATTAAATAGTACTTTATGGTCATAAGCTATGTGTGTGGTGCAGTGGTTGGCAGCTTGTATTTTAGCAGCCGCCGCTTGGCGGAGCGTGTCGCCCGGCCTAGCGATGCGGAGG
This sequence comes from uncultured Saprospiraceae bacterium, assembly GCA_964406855.1. Classification (GTDB taxonomy): domain Bacteria; phylum Bacteroidota; class Bacteroidia; order Chitinophagales; family Saprospiraceae; genus JAUMBM01. The sequence continues at coordinate 5,667 of CAYOTJ010000048.1, read as the reverse complement.
GGGGGCGGCCTTAGCCGCCAGACGGCGCCCCCCAAAGGGCGCCGGCCGACCAACGGGAGCCCCGTAGCGTAGCGGCCCCGCGCAGGCGGCCAATGGAGACCGGCGCTATGCGGGGCAGGCCCCCCTTCAGCTAAAAAATACAGGCCATAGGATGTAAAGCTTTAACCGACTGCCTCTTGCCGACTGTGGTTGCAACCTGAAGCGGGCGGGCGCAGGCTTTGCTTTAGCTCCGGAGGAGCGGCTATCCGAAGTAGGCCAGCAGATCGCTCATTTTTTCCTTGAGCTCGCCGCGGTCGACGATAAAATCTAAGAAGCCGTGTTCGAGTAGAAACTCCGATGTTTGGAAGCCTTCGGGCAGGTCGCGCTTGATGGTTTCGCGGATGACGCGGGGGCCGGCGAAGCCGATGAGGGCGCCGGGCTCGGCGATGTTGATGTCGCCCAGCATGGCGTAGGAAGCGGTGACGCCGCCGGTGGTGGGGTCGGTGAGCAGCGAGAAGTAAGGGATGCCTGCTTTGGCCATCTGGCTGAGCTTGGCGGAGGTTTTGGCCATCTGCATGAGGCTGAAGGCCGACTCCATCATGCGGGCGCCGCCGGTTTTGGAGATGATGAGCAGGGGGATTTTATGGGCTAAGCTGTGGTCGATGGCCATAGCGATGCGCTGGCCTACGACGGAGCCCATAGAGCCGCCGATGAAGGCGAAGTCCATAGCGGCTACCACCAACGGGCGGCGGTTGACCTTGCCCTTGCCGACGCTGATGGCGTCGGAGAGCTCCGTTTTGCGGTAGGCTTCGTCGAGGCGGTCGGGATAGGACTTGAGGTCCTGAAAGTTGAGCATATCCACGGAGCGAAGCTCGTCGAAGAGGAGCTCATAACTTCCGTCGAAGAGGAGTTCGAAGTATTCCCTGGAGCCAATGCGGACGTGATAGTTGCAGTGGGGGCACTTGTAGAAGTTTTCGCGCAACTCCTTCATTGTGCTCGTTTCCCGGCAACTTTTGCACTTGTACCACAGTCCTTCGGGGGCTTCCTTTTTATTCCGGGTAGCCGTTTGGATGCCGTCCTTTAGTCGCTTGAACCAACCCATAAAGCAATGGTTATCTGTTTATTGCAAGTATGCGAGCCATGCATTTGTATGTCAACAGGGCTACAAAGGTACTAACTTTGCAACAAAGTAGTGCCTGCTTCAGGATTCGTAGCGGAAGTTTTTCACGGTCTCGATGAAGGTTTTTACGCCTTCGAGGGGGGTATCGGGGTATACGCCGTGGCCTAAATTGGCGATGTGGCGCGGCCCGAAGGCGGCCAGCATAGCTAAGGTAGCCTGGCTGACGGTTTCGGGGGGGGCGTAGAGCACGCAGGGGTCGAGGTTGCCCTGTAGGGTTTTGCCCGGAATGCGGCTGCGGGCCTGTTGGGGGTCCTGCTGCCAGTCGAGGCCAATGACGGAGCAGGGGGTGCGGCTGAAGTCTTCGAGGGCATACCAGGCATCTTTGGCAAAGATGGTAACGGGCACGCGGGGCGCCAGGGCGCTGCAAATGGCCTGGATGTAGGGCAACGAGAAGGCCCTGTATTGGTGCTGGGGCAGTATGCCGGCCCAGGAGTCGAAGAGCTGTACCAATTGAGCGCCGTGGTCGACCTGCCGATGCAGATAGGCGATGGTGGTGTGGGTGAGGCGCTCCAGCAGGGCATGAGCCGCCGTCGGCTGGGTATACAAAAAGCGGCGGGCGGCCGAGAAGGTCTTGCTGCCCTTGCCTTCCACCATGTAGGCTAAGAGGGTCCAGGGGGCGCCGGCAAAGCCAATGAGGGGCACGCTGCCCGCCAGGGCTTTGCCGGCGCCCCCTGGACCCTCTTAGCCTACATGG
>CAYOTJ010000048.1:2226-3804 GCA_964406855.1 uncultured Saprospiraceae bacterium | reverse complement strand
CCGCCAGGGCTTTGCGGGTGAGGTCGAGAGCGTCGTAGACGTAGCCCAGCTCGTCGGCGGCGGCCTCGGGGCTGCGCAGGCGGGCTACGTCTTGCGCCCCGGAGATGGTTTGCGGAAACCAAGGCCCCCGGGCTTCGGCCATCTCGTAGGGCAGCCCCAGGGCCTCGGGCACCACTAAGATGTCGGAGAAAATGATGGCGGCATCCACGCCGAGGAGTTCTACGGGCTGTAGGGTCACCTCGGCGGCTAAAGCCGGCGTTTCGGCCAGCTCTTTGAAGCCGGACAGCTTTTCGCGCACGGCGCGGTATTCGGGCAGTATGCGGCCGGCCTGGCGCATGAGCCATACGGGCGGCCGGGGCGTGGCTTCGCCTCGGGCCGCCTGGAGCAACAATTCGTTCTTTTCCATTATTGGGCCATGTATTGGGCCTTGATGTCGGCGTATGAAGGCAGTTTGCGGTGGTGCCATTTGTGCACAATCAGGCCTTGCTGCATGAGCATGGGGCCAGGATTGGAGCGCAGAATGGTTTTGAGCATGATGTCGTCGCCGGTGAAAAACTCAACGCCGTCGAGGCCCAGCGCCTGTCGGAACGACTCGATGCGGGCGGCGTCGGTATAGGCCGTGAGTACGGTTACCGACTGGCCGGCGGCCTTGGCCTCCAGCAGGGCGGGCAGCACTCGCTTGCGCCATTTGTTCAAATAACTTTCATCCCAGGCATAGGTTTTCACTTCCTCTTCCCGATCTTTTACTTCCACTAAGCGGTAGTTGGCCCGGGGGCCGTTGGCCGTGACGACGGTATCGGTGACGAAGATGGAGTCTTTGACCGTGCGCACCGCGGCGCTTTCCGTTCCGTACAGCTTGTAAGCGATCACCAAAAAGCTGTAGCCCGGCTTTGAGAGTACGGCTTCGGTGACGTCGTTGCCGCCGGCGTCATAAACTTCAAAGTCGCTGATTTTGGTGGTGGGTATGGCGGGCGGTTCTTTGATCTGTTCCAGGTCCCACTCCGACTCGGGGTACTGGGCGTACACCTGCAGGTACTGGTCGATGGGCAGCTCTACTACCTTTCCGTCTTTTTTATGGGTCATGCGGTAGGCCAAGGGTTTGGCCTCGGAAGCCGCCGAGGCTTCATCGGCTTTGCGCTGGGCAACATCTACGCCAATTTTGAAGGGCCTGAAGTCGATGTGGGGCTCGTCCCAGACGTAGTTGCTGAAGCAGTATACCAAAGTGGCCGCCAAACTGACCCCAACGATGGCGTTGCGCAGCCCGCCGCTGAAGAGCTGGTGCTTCTGGCGGTAGGCCCATACAAAGATGATGCCCGGAATGAGCAAAAACACGTCTTTGAGGAAGGACGTAAACGGCTTTAACTTGATGAAATCGCCAAAGCAGCCGCAGTCCGTCACTTTCATGTTGGTTTCCACATAGGGCCCCCACTGGCCAAACTGGAAGAAATTGACGCCCTTGGGCACGTATCCGGTGAGGTAAGTAAAGCCCGTAAGAAAGGTAAAGAACACCACCAGCAGCAAGAAGGCCCAGGCCGTAAAGCGGCGGTAGGCCCCAATGATGAGCATAACCCCCAGCAC
>CAYOTJ010000048.1:0-2216 GCA_964406855.1 uncultured Saprospiraceae bacterium | reverse complement strand
GCACAATCTCGAAAACGATAATGCCCACGGCAAAGTGCACGGCATAGCGCTCGGCCAACCAGGGGAAAAGCGGCGCTATAAACGAAAGCCAGGCTCCGCTGAAGGCGCTCTCAAACTCGGCGAAGTATTGCTCCATCTTATAGGCCGTACCCATGGGGTCGATGGCTTTCACCCAGCCCGAAATGATAAACAACACCCCTGCAAAGTTCTGCAAAAAGCTCAGCGGCAGGTTGGTAATGCGTTGGGTGCGCCAGCGCACCAGCCCCGTAATGGCCAGCGCAATGGCGGCTACAATGAGTATCAATTTTCCTAACGTCATGCCTTATCTCGTTTTTCGGCCTTGGCCTCATGTAGTTTGATGAGGGCAAAAATAGCGTAATTTATGATGTCGAAGTAGTTGCCTTCTACTCCTTCCGACAACAGGGTGCGCCCGTCGTTGTCTTCAATCTGTTTGATGCGCAGCAGCTTGGCTAAGATCAGGTCGGTCATGGAGCTCACCCGCATTTCGCGCCACACCTCGCCATAGTCGTGGTTTTTGCGGTTTAGCAGCTCGCGGGTTTGGGCTACGGCGGCGTCATAGCGGGTTTCTATCTCGGCGTCGGGCAGCTCTAAAGGGGCGTCGGGCGGCATCGACAATTGCATGAGGGCCAGCAGGCTGTAATTGACCAAGCCCATGTATTCCCCCTCGACGGGGTCGTCTACCAACTGTCGGCCCTTCTCCTCGATCTCCCGGATGCGTTTGGCCTTGATGTAGAGCTGATCGGTGAGGGAGCTGGGCCGCATGATGCGCCACGAGCTGCCGTAGTCGCGCTGTTTGGCCATCAGAATGTGTTTACACCCGGCCATAATCTCGTCAAACTGGCGCAAAGTCTTCTCCATATATACTCGCACTAAGGGATTTTGTTCAAATCGTCTTCGCCTTCGGGGCCAAACTCGGCCGGCAGGCGCTTGGTGGTTTCGGCGCCCAGTTCGCGCAGCCGCTCGGCCCGTCCCACGAGGGTGTCGCCGTAGCGCTTGCCGTCGGCCAGCTTGCGCATGGCGTCCTGATAAACGCCCTGGGCCTGGTCGAGGCGCAAGCCCACCTGGCGGAGGTCTTCCACAAAGGCCACAAACTTGTCGTACAGCAACCCGCTTTGGCGGGCGATCTCCTGTACGCTGCGCTTTTGCTTTTCCTGCTTCCAGATGAACGATACCGTGCGCAGGGTAGCCAGCAGGGTGGAGGCCGTCACCATAACGATGTTCTGGTCGAAAGCTTCGGCAAAAAGGCGGTCGTCGTGGCGGGCCGCCAAGCTGTAAGCCGGCTCAATGGGCACAAACAACAACAGATAATCGGGGGAATTGATCTGGTAGAGCTGCTGGTAGTTTTTGCCGCTGAGGTCGCGCACATGGCGGCGCAGGCTGTCGATGTGGGCGCGCAACTGCCGTTCCTGCTCGGCGGGGTCGTTGGCATGGCAGTAGCGCTCATAAGCCGTCAGCGACACCTTGCAGTCGATAATCAGGTGGCGGTCGTCGGGCAGGTGAATGATGAAGTCGGGGCGCTTCTGCCGGCCGTCTTCATCCCGAAAGCTGCTCTGGGTGCGGTAGTGTACATTGGCCTGCAAGCCCGCCTTTTCCAGCAGGCGCTCCAATTGCAGCTCGCCCCAGTCGCCCTGGGTTTTGCTGTCGCCTTTGAGGGCCTGGGCCAATTGGTTGGCGTCGGCGCTGAGCTGCTGGTTGAGCTCCCGCAGTTGTTCCAGCTCCTTTTTGAGGCTCACCCGATCGCGGGTTTCCTCCACAAAGCGGCGCTCGATCTGCTCCTCAAAGGTCTGGATTTTTTCGCGCAGGGGCTTCAGCACATCCTGGAGTTGCTGCTGATTGAGGGCGCTGAAGCGCTGGCTTTTTTCCTCCAGCAGGCGGTTGGCTACGTTCTCGAATACCAACTTCGACTCGTCCTGTAGCCGCCTTACCTCCTGTTCCTGATGGCCTAATTTTTCCGATAGGTGCATCAAATGGGCCTTGGCTTCGGCCAATTGGGCGCCCAGCGCGCGCTCGGCGGCGGCGGCTTCCTGCCAGTTTTCCTGATACACGTCGGTTTGCTGTTGCAGGGCCTCGTGCAGGGGGCGGCTCACATAGTCGCGCTCTACATCCTGGCGGCTCAGCCACAGGCGGCTCAGGCTCGCCTGGGTGGCCATGCGGCCCAAGGCCCAGCCCAAGCCCAGCCCCGCCGCCAAAAAACC
>CAYOTJ010000047.1:0-12570 GCA_964406855.1 uncultured Saprospiraceae bacterium | reverse complement strand
TATTCCACGGGGTAAACGAGCGCATAATAGCGGACAGCCCGACCCCGCGCGCTTGCCCGATCGGCAACGGCGCCTTCGGCGCCTGGAGGATGCCGAGCGCGCGGGGGCGCCCCCAAAAAAGAAAAAGACCATTTTTGAGCTATAGTTCTCCAAGTTCCGAACGCGCTCTTAGATAATTTTTGCATTTTCGCTGCGTCCATAGCGCCAAAGGGCGCTGCCGTTGCGTATATATATAGCTCTCCAAGCCAAGATTTGTGAGTCTTGACCTGGAAAACTATAGTTCTATAACCGATTATACTATGATCATTTTAAGATCGATGCCGGCACTCTTGGCAGCCGCCTTGTTGTGGCTTGCCGGCTGTGCCCCTCCGTCGGCAGAAAAGCCCGGAAAGGCGGCCGACGAGCTCCTCGCCATGCCCTGGGACAGCCTTGAGCACAGTGCGCGCAACGCTACCCTCACCCTGATGATGTGGCAGGGCGACCCCCTCATCAATGCCTATATGAACGACTATGTGGCGCCCCAGCTAAAACAGCGCTACGGCATTACCCTCAACATCGTGAGCGGGCAGGGCGCTCAGGTAGTGCAAATCCTGATGGGCGAATTGCAGACCGGCAAGGAGGCCTCCGCCATAGACCTGATGTGGATCAATGGGGAAACGTTTTTCCAACTGCGCCAAATCGAAGCGCTATGGGGGCCTTGGACCGACAAGCTGCCCCACGCGCAATACATCAATTTTGACAATCCCTTCATCGGCATAGATTTCCAACAACCGGTAGCGGGCTATGAATGCCCCTGGGGCAATGTGCAGATGGCCATCATCTACGACAGCCTCAAAACGCCACGCCCTCCTGCCGACCGGGCTGAGCTGGCAGCCTTTGTGAAGGCCAATCCGGGCCGCTTTACCATCGACAATCAGTTTACGGGGCTTACTTTCCTAAAGGCCCTGCTCATCGACATCGCCGGCGGAGGCCAGGCGCTCAGCGGCCCCTTCAACGAGGCCAAATACAAGCAATACAGCGCCGAGCTTTGGGCCTACTGGCGCAGCCTGCAACCCTACCTCTGGAAACAGGGGCGCACCTACCCCGAAGGCGTAGCGCCCATGCATCAGTTGTTTGCCAATGGCGAGCTCTGGTTTACGATGAGCAACAACGACTGCGAGGTAGATAATAAGGTGATGCAGGGTGTATTTGGCCCCACGGCCCGCGCTTATGTGTGGGAGCCGGGCACCATACAAAATGCCCACTACCTCGGCATACCCCGCCTGAGCGCCAACAAAGCGGCGGCTATGGTGGCAGCCAATTTTATGATCTCTCCCGAAGCCCAACTGCGCAAAATGGACCCCGCCGTATGGGGCGACGGCACGGTGCTGGACCTAAACCGGCTGCCCTCCGAATGGCAGGAGCGCTTTCGCAACCTGCCCAACCGCCGGCACGCCCCCCCTCGCGAGGCCATACAAGCCAACGCTCTGATGGAGCTGGCCCCGGAATACATGATAAGACTGGCTGAGGATTTCCGCCGGGAGATTATTCAACAATAACGGGCCTGCAAGATGCGGTCTCGTTCCCAACCCTGGTTGCTGGCGCTGTTTGCGCTGCTGACGGTGGCGCCTCTGGCGGCAGGCATACTGTATGCCCTGGCTTATAGCTTAGGCCTTACCGGGCTGTTAAACACGGGCTTCACGCTGGCGCACTGGCAGGCCGTGCTGGGCGCAGGAGTCTTCTGGCAGGCACTGTGGTTTAGCGCAGCCCAGGCGGTAGGAGCCATAAGTCTGGCACTGGCCCTGGCCTTGGTTGTAGTGCTGTGGCGGCCGGGCGCCTTCCGGACGGGTTTGCTGTCATTTGCCATCTACCTGCCCCTTACCTTGCCGGCTATAGTAGTGGCCTTTTTAGCGTTTCAGGGGCTGTCGAAAAGCGGCCTGCTTTCGCGCATCGCCTATGCGCTGGGGTTTATCGGGGGGCTGGAGCAATTTCCCGATCTGGTAAACGACCCCGCCGGCATAGGCATATTGCTGGCTCACGCAGGTATGGCTACGCCCTTTTTTATACTCCTCCTCACCCAGCTATACGAGCAGGAGCGGGTAGCAGCCTATGCCGATCTGGCCGCTACGCTGGGCGCCACGCGTCGTCAGCGGATATTAAAAGTACAGACGCCGCTGTTGCTGAGGCGGGCGTTCCCGACGGTAGTGCTGTACGCGCTTTTTGTGATGAGCGCTTATGAAATACCCCTGCTGCTGGGCAGCCAGTCGAGACCCATGGTGACGGTGCTGGCCGTAGAAAAACTTCAGCGCTACAATTTAGCCGATATTCCGCAAGCTTATACCATCAGCGTGCTGTATAGCGTAGTCGTCATTGGCGCTACGCTATGGCTGCTCGGCCGACAAAAAACGCAATGACCACATGATGAAAACCATACCTGAGCACGTACGCAACAGTTGGCGGCGCCGGCTGTTGGCCGGACTGCTGGCTTCCCCGCTGCTGTGGTTGGCCTTGCTGTCGGCAGGGCGGCAATGGCCCTACCCTGCCCTGCTTCCGTTGGAGTGGACCCCCGAGCATTGGAGCAGGCTGCTGACCGGACGCAGCGACCTGGCCTTTAGCCTGTTTTTTTCCCTGGGGCTTTCCGGCGGGGTGGCGGTGCTCATCACCGCGCTCAGCTTTGGGGTGAGCCGGGCAGTAGCTTACCATCGCCGGCGGCGCTATTGGTTGCTGGCCGCCTACCTGCCCTATGTGTTTTCGCCGGTGATTTTGGCGGCATGCCTGCAATATTTCTTTTTAAGGGCCAACCTGGCGGGCGCCGTAGCAGGCGTATTTGTGGCTCAGGTGCTCATTACCATGCCCTATGGGGTTATTTTTTTTACCAACTTCTGGAACGGGCATATCCGGTCGCTCGAACAATTGGCCTACACCCTGGGCAGCAGTCGATGGCAGGCAACCCTATATGTGCTTTGGCCTGCGGCCCGTGGAACTTTGCTCACCGGTTTTTTCCAGATTTTTTTAATTTCATGGTTTGAATACGGCCTCACCCAGCTCATTGGGCTGGGCAAGGCCCCTACACTCACCATCAAGGTGTTTCAATATGTGCAGGAAGCCAACCTGTTTTATGCAGCGCTGGCGGGCACGCTACTGGCGCTCCCGCCGGTGGTATTGCTGTGGATAAACAAACGCTTTGTCTTTTCAAGAATGTTATAACCCATTGTTTATGCTGTTGGAAGCCGTCGATATTGCCAAACGATTTGAGCGCGAAGAGGTATTGGCCGGGGTAAATGTAAGTTTGCCCGCTTCAGGTATGCTTAGTGTGCTGGGGCGCTCGGGCAGTGGAAAAACTACTTTGCTAAAAATTTTAGCCGGCTTGGAATCCCCCGACCGGGGCAAAATCGTATTGGATGGAGAAGACATCACCCATTGGCAGCCCCAAAAGCGGGGCGTTGTATACCTCTATCAAGAGCCGCTGTTGTTTCCACACCTCAACGTCTTTGAAAATATTGCTTTCGGGCTGCGCCTGCGCGCTTGGGCCGAGGCCGACATTCGGCGGGAAGTGGAGGCTATGCTCGCCGATCTCGAACTAAGCGACCAGGCCAATAAAGCGCCTCACCAGCTTTCGGGCGGCCAAAAACAAAGAGCAGCTTTCGGACGGGCGCTCATCATCCGGCCAAGGGTGCTGCTGCTCGACGAACCCTTTGGCGCTTTGGATGCCGAAACCCGCGCCAATATGCAAACCCTGTTTTTGCGCTTAGCCGAAGCCATGCAATTGACCGCCATCTTTGTAACCCACGACCTCAAAGAAGCCCTGGCCATGAGCCATCGCATAGGCCTCATGCAGAGCGGCGGCCTAAAAGTATACGAAAACCGACGCGATTTTTTGAACGAAGCCGGCGCCGGTGTCCAACAGGAGATGAACTTCTGGCTAAATTTGTTCGAAACAGAGGCCATAGCGCCATCCAATCCAAGGTAGTATTATGAATTACAACCACTGTGAATCAGTATATTGGGTTTTCACGCAGCTCTGCAACGACGAGTGCGACCACTGCTACAACCTCTCCGGGCCTAAGGGCGAGCGCATCTCTGAAGAAGAATGCCTCCGGATCATCGATAACCTGCCCGACCGCATCGACCGCCTCATCCTCAGCGGAGGAGAACCCTTAGCCGAACGCAAAAAGCTGTATCTCATCCTCGATCGGCTGCGCGAGCGCTATGCAGGCGACGAAGCGCCCCAGCTCATGTTGCAAACCAACGGCGACCTGCTCACTGGCGAAATTTTAGACACCCTCATTGAGAAGGGTATCACCCGCTTCGATATTGCCAGTATCGACCGCTTTCACAAAAACGCCGGCAGCCGCCTTATGCAATTGGCAGAGCTCTTTGATAGCCGGGGAGTAAATGGAGAAGAAAAAGACCCCCTCATCGAAGGCGACCACTACCTCGCCGAGCGCAGGCTCAGTTGGGGCTACTGGGGCGCTACCGACGACATGTGGCTGGGCGGCAACTGGGCGCGGGGCCGCGCTATGGAGAAAAACATCTGGAAGCGCGACCCCCAGCACAACTTTTGCACCATCCTCTCGGGCGCCCGCAACTTCCTGGGCGGCTACTCCGACATACCCCAGGAGATCAGCATCCAGCTCTGGCGCATCAACCCCTGCTGCCCCGGCGCCCTCTACCCTATGGGCGATGCTCGCCACGAGCGCGTAGCCGATGTGCTGGCCCGCGTAGCCGACCATCCTGTATTTCAACGCCTCAACGAAGGCGAGCCGCGCCTCATGGGCGAACACTTAGGCATAAGCGCCGCTGAAGCCGATGCGGCCATCGCAGCGGCCGAGAACATCTGCCTGTACTGCGACAGCTTCTTCGCGCAGCACATGCAGGCACTCAATACCAGCCATTTTATCGCCCTGCCCGTCGTCTAATATCCTGTTCAGAATTCCATCAATTGGCGTTACGGGCTAAGCGAAAGCCCAACATGGGCCCCTTTGACTCCGGCAAATTGGCGTTGCGGGCCGTAATGCGCAGGTTAGGAGGCGAACCGCGCCAGCCTCCGCCGCGCAGCACCCGGTAAGTGCCCGTAGCAGGCCCATTGTAGTTGTCTACGGGCTGAGTAGGGTAAGGCGCATACCAGTCGGAGCACCATTCCCATACATTGCCCGTCATATCGGCTAAGCCCAAATCGCCCTGCTGAAACTTGCCCGCCGGCGACGTAAAGGCATAGCCGTCGTTGAGATTGAGCCAGCCGGCTGTTTTAGCCGCCCCCTGACGCACAGCCTCCTCATCGGCTACATTGCCAACGGGCGAAGGCCCGTTGCCCCAGGCATAGCGGTACTCTTTACCGCCGCTGCGGGCGGCATATTCCCACTCTGCTTCCGACGGGAGTCGGTAGCCGTTGGCGTTCCAGTCAGCTACCATCACCTGACTAAAGGCGCGCATACTCTTGTTCACTTCTTTGTTGGCATCGTCTAAGCGCACCGAGCCCGACACCTGGCGCTGTATTTCAGGGGTAGCCTCCACTTCTATGGTATCGAGAGAATAAACGGGTTTGTAGCCATGCTGAAGACTAAGCCAGTTGCAGTACTGTGCCGCATCAAACCAGCTCACGTGCAACACAGGATGATTGTAGTTTTCAGGCTGTAGCACTATGCCCTGGGCATCGCACTTCCAGTTCACATTGGGCGCTTCCGTGAAGCCTCCGGCGGTGAACACGTTGCTCACACCCTCTGTTTCAGCCGTCGTTTGATAGTTGGCAGCCGCTATAAAAGCGGCAAACTCCGCTACCGTCAGCTCGTGCCGCCCCAGATAGAAGTCGTTGAGCTTAACCTGGTGCACAGGCTTCTCTTTGTCGTCGCCTTCATTGAAGATATCGCCCATAGCAAAACTGCCTCCTTTAACCAGCACCATATCAGGACGGTCGGAAGCGCTTACGGTACGGGCTGAAGCGGCGCCTCCTTCGCTTGCAGCGTCGGTATTGGCGTCGGGCCGGCAGCCCCAGCCACTCAGTGCGGCCAGCAGCAATAAAGCTATCTTGTAGTGCATATCGTTAAACAAGTTGATGTTAAGGAATGACAATTACCGGCAAGCTCACAGCAGGCAGCGCGCCATGGCTCACTAAACACCACCAGAAACCGGGGCCGGGCGTAGGCAGGGTCGTCTGCTTCTGCCCCGATGGCACATGCTGCGTTTGGCCCGCCTGCCGGCCGCCGGCATCTACCCAGCGCAGCGCCACCGGGCCTGCCCAACCGGTAGCAGACCAGTCGACAACCACCTCAAAACGAGCGGGGTTGGGGCCCAGCCGGATGGCCGCGCCGACAGGGGCGACCGGCTCATCCAAAGCCGTAATGCAATTGGCGCCAGCCAGCTCGGGGCAATAAGTGCGCGCAGCTAAGGTGCAATCGAGTATAAAAGGGTTGGGCTTGCCGTCTTGGTAAGACGCCACCTTCCAGGTGCGCGCCCATTCGCGGGCATCCACGGGGTCGGCTTCGTGCCACTGGCACAGGGTCGCCCGCTGGGGCTCGAAATAGGCGGCATTGACGGCGTCTGCCTGCGCCCGATACATGGTATAGAAGTAGAACATCGCACGGGCTACATTGCCCTTATGGTCTTCGCGGGGCTCAAAAGGCGTATTGTTGCGCCACTCGCTGTACTCGTTGATAAAACTTGACGGCGTGCCGGTGAGCTGCACCGCTAATCGGTACCAGCGCTGGGTCTGGTTGTCGGGCAGCTCGCCAAAGGCTAAGTTGGCTCTGGCTGCATTAACATCCTCCCGGGTAGGGAAAAGGTGGTGCATATCCGACTGGGCATTGCCCGTTTCAGCGCCATAAGCCTGGGGCCAGGTGTGCTCCGTATTGATGCCCAGCGCAAAGGCAGCCTGGGTAGGATCCTGGTTGGGGTTCAGGTAGATGCCATAGCCCGTATATACGCAATAAAGGCTGTCGTTACGGCCATCTACGCGGGCGAAGAGGGTGTCGCGGGCGCGGGCCGATTCCAGCACCGTAGCGGGTTTGTACTGGGTTGCGAGCGCATCGATCAACGGCTGGCCGCTCAGGTCGGGAAGTACAGACTGGTGCCCTTGGGCCGGCAGCAGATCGAAAGCCAGGCACAGCAAAGCGGCAAAAAGCAGATGTCGCATGGGAAATTTTGGGGCAAAGATAGGGCTTTGCTCAACGCAATTGCCTACCTTTCCGTCCTATTATTGCTATAACTATGAGCTTTTTTGAACGCTGGTTTGGCGGCGCCGGTCAAGATTTCACCGAGCCCGACGTGCCCTTCGGTCGATACAGCGACTCCTACAAGCCGGATACCAACCATCAGGCCTGGGACCAGTCCCTGGCTGCTTTTGAAGTCGGAGACTACCTGACGGCCTATCGCCATTTCCTCCTCTACCTCCGCGACGAAACCGACGCAAACGTGCGCTGGGAAGAACGCCCCGATGCTTTACGCTTTGAATTCTATCAGGGCTCAAAGCGCATCACCGGCCAGGCCGACCACCGCCGCCTGCGCATAGAAGCTAAAATTGCCAAACTCGACCAGGCGCCCCGTATCAAACTGCTGCGCCGGCTTATTGAGCGCAATTACACCCTGCGCTATGGCCGCTACGCCATCGATGACGAACGCTGTATTTCCCTGATATTCGACACCTATACCCTCGACGCTTCCCCCTACAAGCTCTATTACGCCCTCAAAGAAGTAGCCACATCCGCCGATAAGCTCGACGACCTCCTGCTTGAAGAATTCTGGCAACTCGAAGCCGTAGAAGCCTCGCACCTCCAACAACTGCCCGAAGCCGAGCAAACGGCCAAATACGGCCTCATCCAGCGCGTTATCCACGAGGCCCTCCGGCAGTTCGATGCCGGCGATACCGATAAGCTCCAATACCCCGGCGGCGTAGCCTACCTCCTGCTCGACGCCCTCTACCGAATAGACTACCTCACCAAACCCGAGGGCCATACTATGGAAGCCCTCGAATGGGCCCACCGCCAGTACTTCGCCAAGGACAACCAGCAAAATGCCGCCCAGAAAAACGAACAATTGGCCAATTGCCTCCGCAATATAGCCAACCGCCCCGAAGCCGATGTCCGTCGCGAAATGTACAGAGGCATCTCTACCTTTGGCATAACCCTGCCCGTCACCCATGAGCGCGTGGCGCACCTCATTGACAACGAGATGCCCAACCTGCGCTGGTACCACAACAACGGCCACCCTGCCGTAGCCCGGGCCGTAGCTGCTTACGTCATCGGCTATTGCCTGTTCAACTATGCTGTGCCAGAGCCCGACCGCGACTTCTTCCACCTCTATTACCGCATCACGGAACCCCTCTATTTCCAGGAACTGGGTTTCCGCCCCAACTACTGCGACCCTGCTACCGGCCAGCTCGACCGCCGCGAAATCCGCCGGGCCATTGAGCGCATCGCCGAGCGGTTTCGGGATACCTACCCACGCCTCAGGCCCGCCCTCAACAACCTCGTTTTCGATGACCTTATCCGATTCTCCGAGTCTTATCTGCTTATGATTCGCGATCTAAATTTCGATAAAAGTGTTGCTAAATAAAATTAACCCGAGATGAGCTTATCCGCTGATGCAAATAACTCCTCTGCCAATCTCATAGCCGTTTGGCGGGCGTTGGAAGAAGTAAGCGACCCGGAAATACCCGTCCTAACCGTAGTAGACCTCGGCGTGGTACGCGATGTACGCCCCCACGAAAACGGTACAGGCGTCACGGTAGTCATCACCCCCACCTACTCCGGCTGCCCCGCCATGAACACCATCGAAATCAACATCAAAGCCGTACTCCAGGAGCATGGCTTCGACCCCGTAAACGTAGAAACCGTGCTCAGCCCCGCCTGGACCACCGACTGGCTAAGCGCCGAAGGCCGCCGCAAGCTTCAGGAATATGGCATAGCTCCCCCTGAGCATGGCGCTGCCGAAGTCAACAAACTATCGCTGTTCTCCGAAGGCCGAAAGGTTACCTGCCCCCGCTGCCAATCCCGCAATACCCAAATGGTGGCGCAGTTCGGTTCTACAGCCTGTAAATCGCTCTACCGCTGCCTCGATTGTCTGGAACCCTTTGACTACTTCAAATGCCACTAAACCTATGATGCTCGAAACCTCCCGTCTTTGGTTGCGCGAATTTACCCCCGAGGACACCGGCTTTATCTTGGCCCTGCTCAACAGCCCCGACTGGCTACTCAACATCGGCGACCGCAATGTACGTACACCCGAAGCCGCACGCCAATACCTACAACAGCGGGTCATCCCTGAATACGCCCGCCACGGCTACGGAGCTTATCTGGTAGTGCGCAAATCCGATGGCGCCCCAATGGGTATGTGCGGCATTTACAACCGCCCCGGCCTCGACCATCCCGATATAGGCTTTGCCTTCCTGCCCGAATACACCCGCCAGGGCTACGCCCGCGAAAGTGCCTCGTTTCTGCTCCATTACGTGCTCGACAACTTCCACCCTTCCGGCATCCAAGCTTTCACCCTGCCCTCCAACCTACCTTGCCGCCGACTACTCGAAGCCATCGGCCTGCGCCCCGTAGGCCCCATGTTTTTACCTGGCGACCCCGATGAACTGATATTATACGAGTACGCAGCGCCAGACAACGAGCCAGGATAACCCCATGAAAGGCATTCCTACCTTTACAGCCATCAATGATCTTCATCAGGCTACAGGGTCTGTACTTCGAACCTACTAACCGCTATCTTGTTTATCCTGACCATTTCCTTGGATATGTCCTTTCTTTCGTACATTTGCTACATTCATCCAGTTCTATGCACATGAAAATACTACCCTTTGGCAAGTAAAATTTCGAAGACATCATACAGCGCAACCTCTTGTATGTAGATAAAACAAAGCAAGTGTACAAACTCATACAACAGGGCGATCTGTATTTCCTATCGCGGCCGCAGCGTTTCGGCAAGTCGCTGCTGCTTGGGAAGACTGGGTGGTAGAAGAATATAAAAGTACCGAGACCTAAAGCGCCCCTCCCTCCTATAAACTATAACGGCATACCCCTGCTGTCAAAAATCTGACATCTATGAGGTCTTTTATAATCCTTATCATATTCATCGGGCTCATCATATCCCACCACAACTGGGCTTACTTCGGTCACTTCGGTTTCGACGACCTGCACTACGCCAAATTAGCGCTCCAATTCACCAAAGGCAGCCTCGACTACACCGACCACTATGCCTTCCGCACTACCATTATCGTCCTTACTGCGCTGTCCTATTGGCTGTTTGGTTTCTCCGATTTTTCTTCTTCGCTGCCCGCTATGGTCGTTGCCATAACCACCATCCTCCTCGTGTTCTCTATATTGAAAAGCAAGGGATATATCCCCCTCATCGTTGGGTTGGCGCTCATCGTACTGTCAAAGTGGTTCCTCTTCTACGCCGATAAGCTCATGCCGGATATCTACGTAGCCCTCGCCCTAATGGCCGCTTTGTACGCCATACACGAGTACCGCTACAACAACGAGCGTCGCAGGACAGCCCTGTTCGCCTCATTATTCGTGTTGGCCCTGCTTTGGGGGTTTATGTCCAAAGAAACCATCGCGCTTACCCTTCCGCTGCTCGTTTACTACGCCCTAACCGACCTCGTACAACAAAAAAACATCCGCTTTTGGGTCTATGCAACCACAGGCGGCTTGGTCGTACTTGGGGTTTACTTCCTCGGCGTATGGGCTCTCACCGGCGATTTTCTCAAGCGGTTCAACGCCATTGCCAACAACAGCTATCTCAATCTCTGTAGCTATGACAAGCAGTCCGCCGAATTTCTCATCCAACGAGTCACCTCCGGTTTTTTTAACCTCCTCATTCAGGAGGGTATGGCCACAGGCTTTATACTTACTGTAGCTCATCTGATTCGGCAGCGATCTTTGCGGTTTTTAAAAATGGACGACTCCTTCTCTTTCTGGGCCACATCCGCTCTTATCCTGCTGTTGTCCTCCAACTTTATGTCCATCTCCCTGACTTCCTATTCGCCGATGTGCCTCGACCCCCGGCATTATCTGTTTCTCATTCCCGTGGCCGCCATCCCTGCTGCTATGGCGTTCAAAACGCTCATTACCGATAAGACTTCCTCCTCTATCGCCGCCATTCTCATGGCCTTAGCCGCCATCACAGCCCTGAAGCTGCCGGAAAACAGCTTCTGGCAACTGTACTTCCCCCTGTCGATGCTTGGGGCCGCTGCATGGGTAGCCGGAGGCAAACAGTGGTTTCAGCCGGTATGCCTTGCCCTGTTTGTAGTCATACTTGCCATCAAACCGTTTTCAATGGCGCGCTATGCCCGCCGCGTCAACTACGATGGGCAAAAAGAAGTTTTTATAGCGCAGGTACTCAACAACCCCGACAGTACCATCATCATCACCGACGACATACAAAAGAGGCTGGGGCTTTACTATGGCGCATTCCCCCCCAACAACAGACATACCCTGCTCAACTTTGAGGAGTTTCAGTACGATTCCACCGACCTCCGGAAAAAAATCTTGTACCTCAACTGGCACACCCGCTTTTTAAGTAATAAAACCGACGACCGAGATCTGCCTCTCTATGCCCGCAACCTGCCCTCTTCCCAGAAGCTGCTGTACCTCGACACCACCCTCAACATCGCCATCTATGAAATGCGCCATTTCGCCATTCCCCGGCAAACCGGTAAATTGCTGCTGCAAACCCTGAACGATTTTGAACAAAACGCGCTCGCCTATTGGAGTCAGGAAGATAAAAACACTTCCGCCGAAGTCAAATATGCCGGTAATTATGCCGGCCAGGCCCTCGAATTTTCCTCCACCTTCACCTATCCAACCGATTCATTGGCCTTAGATAGCCTCGACCAGATTTTGATCCGCTGCCACGCATACGTCTACCACCCGAGGCCCACTCCGGCCCAACTCGTCATATCCATCGAACGCGAAGGCGCCCCCTACCTTTGGGATGGCGTCGAAGTAAACAAGCATATCCGGGCCTTCGCCAACTGGTGGCCCATAACCCATGAAGTCAGCGTCCCCAAAAGTGATATAAAAGAAAACTCCTACATCAAAATCTACTTCTGGAATCCCGACAAACAAAAGACCTACATCGACAACTTTTCGGTTGAGCTTATCGGGTACAACCACTAAGCCCAAAACAAAAACAGCGCCGCCCCCAAACCCGGAAGCGGCGCCATCCCTCCCCGCCAAAAGCGGCGGTAGCCATTCCTCTTTACCTACGGCCGCTGAAACAGCAGATTGCCGTTGTTATCGAAACCCAATACCACCCGACCTTCGCCGTTTGTAAACGCTACCAGCACCAGATTGGGGCGGCGGCAGGCGCGCAGGTTTTCGGCCTCAGGAAAGTTTTCAGTCACATAAGCGCTAATTACCTCGGGCAGCTCAGACACCTCCTGCGGGCGGCAGGGGAAGCGGCAATGCTCCAGTACGTCCACCTCGCCGATGAAGTTGCCGTCGGCATCAAATTGCAGCACTACCGGCGCATTTACCAGCACAAAATAGTTGGAGCCATTAAATTTGGCGCGCCGAATGGCATTGTCGGGGTAGTTGGCCGCCACATAGTCCTGTATGGGCTGAGGTAGGGCCGCAGGCCGCACCGGCCGGC
>CAYOTJ010000046.1:11189-12642 GCA_964406855.1 uncultured Saprospiraceae bacterium | reverse complement strand
GCGGGCAGTAAGGTATGCGGGCGGCTTCGGCGGCCCAGAAGCTCTGCATGGCGGGGATGTCGGCGGCGGCGGCCGGGCGCACGCTGATATGCGGGGGCGCTGTCGGCCGGGCAGCTAAGGTGAGCATGGTGGTGACGAGCTCGCCGGCGGGGTGGTAGTAGGGCAGCCTGCCGGCGGCGCCCTGGCGGGCGCGGCGGCCTATCATATCCAGCATGAGGCGGTTGTCGGAGAAGACCACCGTTTGGGCAGGCAGATCGTCGGGGGCCAAGTTGAGCTTGTCTACAAAGCGGATCATGCGGAAGAGGAGCGCAGAGCCCTGGTATTGGGGGTGGATGCGCAGGTCGCAGAGGTAGCGCACGGGCCGGGGGCTTCCCTGGTAGTACAACGGCCGGAAGCCGATGTTAAAAACGCCGCATACGAGCTGGTCGGATGGGCGCAGGCAGACATATACTTCGGGCTGCCGGCACTGCACCCGGGCGCCGGCGTAGTAGTCGGGCTCCCGTTCGAGGGCCAGGGCGATATTGCCGGATACGGGGATGCGGCAAAGCGCTTGTATGCCGGCCTCGTATTGGGGCTGGTAGGGCAGGATGTGGATGTGGGATGCGGCGTCCATTAGTATCCGAGCAAGGGATGAAGAAAACCCGGGGGCAGCAGCAGCGGCAGCTTGGCGTCGCCGTCTCTGATCTGCTGCGTTTGGCAGTAGTGTTCAAAGATGCGGACTGAAAAACCGGCGGGCAGGGCCTCGGCTGTCAATGGCAACAATTGGCCTATGTCGACGGCCTGCCGGTAGTAGGGGTTGCGCAGCAAGGCCGCCTCTACGGCCCCGGCCAGCAGGGGTAGTTGGGCGGGCGGCGCGCCCTCGACGAGCAGGCGGTAGCCGGCCTGGCGGCGCAGGCGGCAGGGGTAGAGGTAGAGGGCGGCCAGCCGGGCTTCGGCCTTGAGGCGGGCGAAGAGGTCGTTGACAGCGGCTTCACTGACCTTCTCGCCCACGAGGTCGGATACGGCCGGGCCGCGGCCCATGAAGGTCAGGCAGGGGGTGTCGCCGATGTAGTCGTCGCAGCGCAACTGATCGCCGCAGGCGTAGCGGTACAGGCCTCCGCCGGTGGTGAGCAGCAGCTCGTAGACGTGGCCGGGCGTTAGGTCGTGGGCCCTGAATATGCTGCCCGTACCCGGCTCGCGGAACTCGTAAAAGTGGGACGTATAGGCCAGCACATGGCGGCCGTCGCGCCAGGGCAGGGTAGTTACACCTTCGGTAGCCAACAGCCCCTTGCCTTCAATGGGCGTATCGCCTAATATCGCCCGGAGTTCGGGCAGCCAGATGGCGGCCTGGGCCTGGGTCCAGCAACTGAGCAGGGCTAAGCGCGGGAAGAGCTGTCGCCAGTTGGCGCCGGCGCGGAGGAGGTCGGAGAGCTCCGTCCGACGACGCGGCCCAAGTTGGGGCGTGTCGAGTACC
>CAYOTJ010000046.1:2871-11179 GCA_964406855.1 uncultured Saprospiraceae bacterium | reverse complement strand
GTATCTCATCGGCATGGGCGCGCAGGAAGGCGTCGAGGCGCAGCAAAAAATTGGGGCTCCAGATCGACACAAAGGCGAGGTCGGGTCGCGCCAGCAGCGCCCGCCAGGTGGCTACGTAAAAAGCATGGGCGTCGCGGATGCGCCCCAGCCCCGGGGGCAGCGCAAACAACTGCCGCAGCACATAGGCGGTAAGGGGGTTGAAGTAGTCGGTATCGGAGTCGATGCCCACAGCGATACCCGCCGCTGTTTGTTCGCGGGCTTTCAGGGCCGGCGACAGCGACCAGTACGACGGCCCGGCAAAGGCCCGGGGGCAGCGGCGGTAGAGGGCGTTCATCCAGACGCCGACGGCGGTTTGAAATTCGGCTTTGAGACGGGCATTGTAGGGAATCCACTTGGGGCCGGCCGTACTGCCCGAGGTGGTTTCAAAAAAGAGGGTTTTGCCCCTGAAGAGTACATCGGCCTCGCCCTGCGCCATGCGCTCGATGTAGGGCTGCAAGTCGGCAAACCGATCGACGACAGGCATACCGTCGGCAAAGTCGCGATAGCCCTCCATGCGCCCGAAGCCGTAGCGGCGGCCGTAGGCCGTGCCGGCGTTGCGGGCTAAGCAGGCGGCCAGCAGCCGGTCTTGTTCCCGGGCCGAGTGGCGCAGGCCGGCGCAGAAGCGGCGGTAGGCGCCCGCCTCCGACCACAGCCACAGCCGGTTAAACAGCCGGGCTTTCAAGGCCGATGTATTGAGCGTCCAAAGGAGTCTCCATACCCAGCTCTACCCACTGCCGGGCCGAGCGATTGAGGTTTTCGGGGTACAGGGGCGCTATACACACCAACTCCTCGCCCCGGTAAAAGCCGGGGTTCTTTTCTAAAAAAAAGGCCACATGGGGCTTGTTGCGCTTCTGGTAGGCGCCCTCGATGAGCTCGGGCTGGAGCTCGCCTAAGCTTTGCTCAAACCGGACAATGCCTTCCTCGGGCTGCCAGTAGCGCGGGAAAAGACAGGCGGAAACGGCCGAGGCAACTGCCCTGAGGGCCTCCTCCCGGGGCGAAGGGTGCAAGGCCGGGTGATAATGGGTGAAGAACAGCGGCAGATACATATAGGTGCGGTGCCCCTTCGACATGAGGTACCAATACCAGGTTTTGTCCTGATCGGCAGCAATGATGCGCCCTATGGTGTGGCACCAGCTTTGCATCATGATCTGGCTGCCCCAGTAGGCCGGCGCAATGATCGTATCTCCGGAGAAGATGATGTGGTAGTCTTGCCCGCCCGAGCCGCCGGGATTGACGACATAGGTGGTGAACCCCTGAAGGTGATTGTCGTCGTCGAAAAACAGGCTGGCCAATTGCTTTTTCATCAGGTCATACCGAAACAATTCAGGCGTCACCTTATCGTAGTTTTCGGCCATGAGCTGAAACATACGCCGATGAAGGGCGTCGTCGAGCTCGCCAATGGGACGGAGTTGGTGGTGCAGTTGGGTACTCATACGGTGGGGGTTATATCCAGAATTCGATGTCTTTGACGATGGGTTTGGGCGCCGGACTACCATCGCCGGCCTCCGCCCAGTTGCGCAGTGATTCGATGTAGAGGTGCATATAGTCGCACTGGGTCGACTTGTAGTCGGGGGCGTCAAACTTGCGCAGGTTTTCGCCCTGTATGTCCATGATCCAAACGTCCTGATTGATGACCTTGCGGGTGTAGGCGCCCAGCCCCAGCCGCGCCAAGGGCGTGAGCCAGCCAAACTTGTAGGTGATGAGGGTATACACTAAGGTTTCGTAGGGCCGGATGGGGGTGCAGGTGCTGCAAATGATGAAGCCGCGCTCTTCTGCGCCAAAGATGTAGTCGACGCGGGTGTTGTTGGGCATGTAAAAGTTGTCGGTATGCATCATGGGCAGCCGCTTGGGGTTCACCAACCAGCCCGAGAAGCCGATGGAGTCGTTGGGCTGATCGTAGGTGACGAGCACGCTGTCGGGCGTTCGTTCTACGCGGGCGGCTACCCGGATCTGCTTTTTGTCGCGAAACCATCCTTTATGCACAAACACCGTATGGGGTACGTCCATGAAGTTTTCCACCAGATCGGTGACGTTGTTGTTGAAGTGGGTAACCATATAATAGCTCCGCCAGCCTTTTTCCTTGAGCAGGGGCATATCGAAGGGGGGCGCGGTGGGCCTTTTGTCGCGCCCCATCCATACCCATACTAAGCCGCCGGCTTCCACTACAGGGAACGACTCCACCCGCTTGTTGGGTATGCGCTCTACATGGGGCCCCTCCGACGGAATGTCTACACACTGCCCCTGTGTGTCGTAGGCCCAGCCGTGGTAAGGGCATACGACGCAGTGATTGATCACCTTGCCGCGGCTAAGGGGAGCATTGCGATGGTTGCAGCGGTCGAGTATGGCCGTCACGGCGCCATCCTTGCCGCGCCACAGCACTAAGGGCTTTTCAAACAAGGTTCGGGCCACGGGCTTATGCGGGCTAAAATCCCCCGACAGGCCGGCGGCGTACCAGTGGTTGACCAAGTTGCCGGAGGTTTCATACATGTTGGCAGCCATAGTTGTCGCTTGTTTTATCGTTCAGAAAGTCGGCTTTGGGCGAGGGTATGATAGCGGCGGGTGGCCAATGCCGGGAAGGTCTGCTGCTCGCCCTCGCGCCAGGCTACCGTCACGCTAATGTTTTCAATCTTACCAGACTCAAAGCCAAACAGCAGGCGGTTGTCGCCCATAGCCATAAAGCCGTTGGCCAGGCGCACTTCCCGGTATTGCTCGCGCGGCCGGCCGTCTAAGGTGTAGCGCAGCCATACTTTGGCGCCTACGGCGTCGGCATTGAGGGTTTGGCCATTGCCCTCTATTTTCAGCCCCAGCCAGTTCTTGGCGGGCAATTGATTTTTGTAGAGGAAGGGGTCGCCAAACTGGTGGGTAGCCAAGATGTCGAGGTCGCCGTCGTTGTCGAAGTCGGCCAGCGCTATACCCCGGGTATTGGCGCGGTGCAAAAAGCCCAGCGCTTCGGTGGCGTCTACAAAACCTGTTCCTTTTTGGTTGAGCGATATGCGGTCGAGCTCGTTGGGGTAGATGTAGCACCCCCTGATGTCGGCCCACTTGTCGGCATAGCTGTGGATTTCAGGTCCGGTGCGCGCAATCTGGGCCTGGTAGTACCAGTAATTCTCTGCCTCGGGGTATTTTTTATCCCAACTGTCGTCTACCATGCCGTTGGCCTGCACCACATCCTGCCAGCCGTCGAGGTTGAGGTCGCCGGTAGCGGCGCCCCACCCAAACCGATTGGTGTTGAGCAGGTTGTATCGATAAGCCTGCTCCTTAAGACGGGCCTTCCCCGCGCCGGAGGGCGTTTCATTCATCCACAGCAGGCTGCCTTCGGCCTGCATGGCATGGTGGACATTGCTCACGTACACATCCTCTTTGCCATTGCCGTCGAGGTCGGCTACGGAGGCGTTCATGCCCTTGTAGGTATCTAAGCCCAGATCGCCGAAAAACTGCCCCTGCTGCCGACTGAACCGCTTGCCGCCCTCGTTGAGGTAGCAGTCGTCGTGGCCAAAGTCGTTGGCGATGTAGATGTCGGTGAAGCCGTCGTTATTGATGTCAAAAGTGCCCACGGCTAAGCTCCAGCGGGTTTCCGAGAGCCCCGACCGGGCGGCGGGCATCGCCTCAAAAACAGCCTGATCGCCGGCGTTGATCAGCAGATGGTTGAGGCCGCCGTTGTTGGCATTATGCCAGCTTTCGTGCATGAAGTGAAACATGCGCCTGTCGCCGGAATACTCGGGCTGGGGCAGCCTGAAAATATTGAGTGGCTCGGGGGTGTCGGGGTAGTCGGGCAGATATTGGTGCAGGGTGTTGGCGAGCAGGAGGTCGAGCCGGCCGTCGTTGTTGAAGTCCAGGCCATTGGCCGCCAAACAAACGGTGTTGTTGTTTTCGAGAAAGGGCACGCGCACCTCCCGGAAAGCCGTCGCACCCTCGGGCCTGAGCCGGTTTTCAAACAGATGCGACGGCCCGAAGCCAAAGCCCACAAACAGGTCTTTATCGCCGTCGTTGTCGTAGTCGAGAAACAACGCAAACCCCGGCGCCCCATACTTTTCCGGATGGCCTATATACCGGTCGAGGTCGGGGATGGCCAATTTTTCAAAGCGCATATTGCCCTTGTTGAGGAAGAGCTTGCCGCTCCAGTCGGCAGCTTTCAGGGGCTGGGTGAGGAATAGGTCTGGCAGCCCGTCGAGGTCTACATCGGCTACAGCGGCGGCGTCGCCCACCGACAATACCCACTTGCCCACATGGGCGAGGCGCGGGTCTACAGCCTCCAGCACCTGCCCTTTGGGGCCATACAGCCCGCTGGCCGCAGCCGGTATGGCTTCCAGCGCAAAGGCATCGGCGCCCGACAATTGCCCCGGCCCGGTATTGAGGCGAAAGCCCCACGCCACGGGCAGGGCCAGCGCGCCCAGCAAAGCGTACCTCGGCGCCAGCTCGGCATAGCGCGGCAACACCAGGCCGCCTTCCTTGCGCCAGCGCTGAACGAGAAAATACAAATAGCGGGCCGTCGCTACCGTGAGGCCGGCAAAAAAGAAGGTATACAGACTAAACTTGAGGTGAAAAATAAAGTCGAGCAACGCAATGGCAATCCCCACCCCTATCTGCTGCCCCCGGGCGTTAGGGCTGGTTGCCGGATCGGTAATCATATAAAAGGTAAACAGGTAAAAGGCCGGCGAAGTCACCGCACCCACAAACAGCGTCTCCCAGGGGATGATGTGCTCCATCACATAGGCGCGCACAACCGTGAGCGCCAAAAAACTGCCGAGGAACGATAAAATCAGCCAGTTCCGATTGATCTTAAACACAAACATCAGCAGGGCGCCCGTAGCCACAAAGTAAGCCATTACCCAGGCGCTGTCGGCCGTGCCATACCACTGATAGCTGGGGGCAAGGGTCACGTACTCGCCGCCCAACAGTATGCAAAAACAAATGGCAAACAACGACGGATTAAAAAAATGCCGCCCGTTGAGCGTAAAGACGTACTTGCCTGCCACGCACACAAACACCGGCAAAAACAGGTTGTAAATGCCGTAAGACCAGTTGAGGAGTATCGCCAGCGAGCAACACGAAATCATAGCCGAAAGCGGAAACACCCGCCGCCCCTTGAGCCAGCCATTCAGCAGCAAATCAAGCAGCGCGCCCGCCCCAATGAGCACAAACACATGCAGCGGCCGCCTGCTGAAGCCCAGCAGCGTCATGCCCAACAGCAGGTAAGTAAACAACAGCCCAAAAGCGCGCCAGCGCACATCAGACAGGGGCGGCGGAGCAAAACTGCCCTGCCAGGTTTTGGGATGAAAATGAATCATAACCGGCAAATGGTATAGACAGGCCTGAAAATGAAGTCAAGTTAGCCTTTTATAACATACGCAACCCATAGCGCCGCAAAATAGACCATAAAAAAAACGTTAAAGCCCCTCGTCACCCGATTGATGCGCACAAATCGGGGGTCTTCAGCCGAAGCGTACCAGATGGCAGCCTCGCCCTTGGTACTGCCCCGCCCCACTAACCGGTAAAATACAGCCGCATAATACGTGTCCACCCACAGCATCAACACAACCATAACCAACCAGGCCGCCAGCGCCATTTCTGAGGTATTCCACGCGCCGGGCGCCATCGCCGCCGCTACCCACGCGCCGCCCACCAGCAGGCCGCCGGCCAGATTATGCGCGATGCCCATTGGCGGCGTCCATTGTTTTACCCAAAACATCAGCACGCCCTGAGCTACAAGCCGGAAGTACATGAGCCCGGCAAAAAGAGCCAATACCCCCTGAAATCGATTGGTCGGCGGCAGGTATAGCCAGGCCGCCGGCGAAAGAATAAAATACTGATAAAGCGCAAAAAACAACCAGGTCGTTTTAGGTTTTGAGATGGCTCCTCCCATGCCGGCATGCTCGTTCTGCCATCGGTGGTAAGCCCGGGCCAATAACCCCACGAGCAAGGCGGAAACCAATACAAACACGACAACTGACGTAGATTGAAGCATACCGCAGCCCGTTATGTTTTCCAATAAGCCTTAAAGCTAAGAATTAATAGCCGATTTTTTTTGGGGCCCCGCCGCATAGCATTCACTTTTTTAGCACCCTGCGCGGCGCCGGGTGTTCCGCTCTCATGCCTCCTTGAGGTCGGCATACCGCTTCACCCCCTGGTCCATACAAAGCCAGCGGTGAACACTGCGCTGCCTCAGGGCAAGCGCATCAACAGACGTGCTCTTCGGGGTCATCAAATGGCTACCATCACCAACGAACTGACGAGCATCAACGCTGGCCCGGCCAAGGGCAAAAATCAATGCTTTACCCAGGCGCGGCGGGCCAGTTGGCGGCCATTGGCGGCATGCGCCGTAAGGAAATATACCCCCGGCGCCAGGTCTTCAATGGAAAAAGCAGGCGCCATCGGCTGCGTTTTTACAACACTCCCCTGGCCATTCCACAGTTGTAGGTAAGCCACTTCCTCCCCTCCCTGATAGCGCACATTGAGCAACTGCCGGGCCGGGGAAGGGAAAACCCTCATCTCGGCGGCGGCCTCGGCAGGGGCGTCGGTAGCCGTAGGGCCCGCCATGATGGCCGACAGTCGCTCCCACAGCTCGCGGTCGAACGTGATGGGTACCAATGAGAGGTCGTCGCCGGCAGGGTTGCCCATGCGCACGACTACCAGGT
Source organism: uncultured Saprospiraceae bacterium (assembly GCA_964406855.1). Lineage (GTDB taxonomy): Bacteria > Bacteroidota > Bacteroidia > Chitinophagales > Saprospiraceae > JAUMBM01. The sequence continues at coordinate 4,505 of CAYOTJ010000046.1, read as the reverse complement.
TTTGACTGGGCGCCACGTATAGCTTTTGGTCGTTTTTGCCTAAGGCACAGTACATATCGGCCGGGGCCGTGGGAATCAACATGCCGGGTATGGAGAGCTGCACCCCCGGCAGCCGGAAGCTCGACTGGCCGTTCAGCCACCACAAATAGCCATAGGCCGGGTTGAGGGTTTGGGAAGGCGTCGTCATGGCTGTAAAATAAGCCTGGTCGTGCAACAGGGTGTCGCCATTCCATACGCCCCGGTTCAGGATGAGCGAGCCATAGCGGGCCATGGTGCGTGGCTTGCTCACAAAGACGTTGTTGTAGTCTATTTGCACCCACAGCCCCGTCATACCCGTCCGGTTGCGCATCTGGCTGTTGAAAAAGGGATTGAGCGACTGCCCGGTGGCTGCTTCCAATACCTCGTCGAGGAGGGTGTAGGGCGCATTGTGATAGGCCCAGCGCGTGCCCGGCGCCGCTAAATATTGCAGGCAGGCAGGATCGGTACAGTCTTTATTGGGCACGCCATCGTCAAGGCCCGAAGTCATAGTGAGTTGGTTGCGCACCGTAATGGCGGCTTCCTGCCCGGGCGTAGCCGACGTCCAGCCCGCGCCTAAGTAAGTGCTGGTAGGCGTGTTGATGTTGAGGAAGCCCTGCTCCTGCGCCATACCCACCATGAATGACGTCAGCGACTTGCCTGCCGAAGCCCAGTACCAGGCGCTGTCCTGGGTAAAGGAGCCAAAATAGCGCTCCATGACAATGCGCCCGTCTTTGAGCACGATGAAGGCCTTACTGTCGCGTTCTTCCAGAAAATCATATAACTCATCAATGAGCGCGGTATTCCAGCCCAGCGCTGCCGGATCGGTGGTTGCCCAGGCATTACCCGTTAGCGGAGGGAAGTAATAGGTCGTTTGGGCCGTTGCGCCAATCGAATAAGTCAGGCCTGCGGCCACCAAAACACAGGTAAGGAAGCGATTCATGAATATCTGTTTTTTTGACTGCCCCTTTGACACATCAGCCACCGAAGGGTTTAAGCGCCGGAATGATATTTTGGCCGGATGTTTTCATGCCATGCTTTTTCCTTTTTTGCCCGATCTACCGGCGCCTAACTTAAAGCATCCTGCAATCAGGATGGCATTCTTCTTATGCCTTGTATCTCTATATCGCCCCCAACAGCGGGCCCTACCCTTCAATCATCCCCGTCTGATGCAGTATGGGCAGTTGTCCTCCGTAAGTTTTGCGGATGTTGTCGTCGGTGAAGGTAGTTTCAGTAGGGCCAAAGGCAATGAGCCGCTGATTGATCATGATGTGGCGATCGAAGTAATGTGGCGCCGTAGAGAGATCGTGATGTACCACCAGCAGCGTTTTACCCTGGCGGGCAAGCGACTGAAGCAGTTGAATGATCTTTTCCTCAGTGGTCATGTCCACGCCTACAAAAGGCTCGTCGAGTAGCCAGATTTCGGCTTCCTGGCAAAGGGCGCGGGCTAAAAATACGCGCTGCTGCTGCCCCCCGGAGAGGGCGCCAATCTGGCGGTTGCGCAGATGAGCAATGCCGAGCTCTTCGAGTGCGACCTCAGCGCGGGCATGGTCATTGGCATTCATACGCTCGAAGACGCGTTTGTGCGGATAGCGGCCCATGAGGGCTACGTCGTAGAC
>CAYOTJ010000046.1:0-2861 GCA_964406855.1 uncultured Saprospiraceae bacterium | reverse complement strand
CTTTTTTGGGGCAGATAAACGACCTCGCGGCGTTGCTCGCTGATGGGACGTTTATTGATCCGGACGGAGCCCGCTGTGACGTCGATGAGGCCCAGGATGGCCTTGAAGAGGGTCGACTTACCCGCGCCGTTGGGGCCGATGACGCCATAAAGATGGCCGGCTTCCACCTCCAAAAAAATGTTGCTCAGAACGCGCTTGCGCTCGTAAGATACGGAAAGCCCCTGAATGGAAATGGCGCTCATATTTTGACGTTTAAACGGTATATCATAAAGGTAAAGCTGCCAACCATGAGCAGCCCCATGAGACCAAAAAGCCAGGGAGCGCCGGAGTCGGCAGGCGGGGCGGCCTGCTTTAGCGCGGCCGTCTTGCGCAATAAAGCTCCGGCGATGACGTCGGTATTATGGCGCAGCATATCGAGATAGGTAGGGGCCGGACTTTGGGCGTCGCCGATGGAATCGGCATAAAGGCTGCCGCCGATGGCAACGCCATTGTCTTCGGCGATCTGACGTATCAGCTTGGGGTTGACGGTAGTTTCTACAAATACCGCAGGGGCCTGTGTTTCAGCCAGTACGCGGTTGAGGCGCATGATGTCGGCGGTTTGCACTTCGGCATCCGTGGAGGTGCCCAGCACGGCTTCCACGCGCAGCCCATAGCGGCGACCGTAGTAGCGGAAAGCATCGTGGGAGGTTACCAATACCCGCTGTTGTTGGGGCACACTGCTGATGCGTTGCTGTATGTAAGCGTCGAGGTCGGCCAATTGCTGGTCGTAGAGGCGGTAGTTGAAGTCGTAAACATCGGTATTGGCAGGGTCAAGGCGCGCCAGGGCGTCGCGGATGTTGCGGGCGTACTGCCGCCCGTTGTGCGCGCTCATCCAGGCGTGGGGGTCGTAGGCATTTTTGTATTTATCGCTGCCGATGGGTTCTATACCTTCGGTGATGGTAACCACCTCAGCCCGGGCTCCGGAGTTGGCAATGAGCTCGTTGAGCCAGCCCTCAAACGTGAGTCCATTTTTGAGAATGAGGTCAGCGCGGGCCACCAAACGCACATCGGCCGGGGTGGGTTCATAGATGTGGGGGTCGCCGCCAATCGGCACCACCATTTTAACGTCTACCAGATCGCCGCTGATGACGGCAGCCATATCGGCAAAAATAGACGCTGTGGCCACTACCAAAGGCCGACGACCTGCCAGTTGAGCCTGGGCAGAAAAGCTGCTCAGCAGCAGCAAAAGCATAAATAAGCGGGATGTGTGCATAGCATTCGGGATGACGAGGGTTATATTAACCGGCCACCAGCAGTTGCTGGCTGACCTTATGCGATACGATGAGTTCCTGACCTCCAGACAGGCGCAGGCGCATGGATTGGTCGTACTGGAAGCATTCGACTACCTCCACCTGTACGCCCAGCGTGAGCCCCGTGCGGTCGAGGTATTGTAAAAAGGACGATTGATGATCGATGACGCCTACAATGACGGCCTTTTGAGCCAGTTGCAACTGGGCTAAGGGCAGTTGCCGGCGCTCGGTCAGGCGGCCCTGGGCGTCGGGGATGGGGTCGCCGTGGGGGTCAAAGCGCGGGCGCCCCAAAAAGGCGTCGAGGCGGTCGACGAGCATTTCCGATTGTATGTGTTCGAGCTGCTCGGCGATATCGTGTACTTCGTCCCAACTGAACTGAAGCTTGTCTACCAAAAAGGTCTCCCACAACCGGTGTTTGCGCACCAACTGCATGGCTTCTAAGCGGCCTTCGGCCGAGAGGGTGCATCCTCGCCTCGACTCGTACAACAGCAGCCCCTTGGCCGATAATCGTTTCAGCATATCGGTAACGGAGGCCGCTGTCGTTTGCAGCTCTTCGGCTAAAGCATTGGTATTGGCCGAGCCGCTAAGCCGCTCGCTGACTTTGTAAACGGCCTTGAGGTAATTTTCTTCGGCGGAGGATAAACCGGGCATGGCTTGTTTTTAGGCAAATCTAAATCATTATTTTGATTGGTCAAAATTTTGAGCTTAAAAAAATTTCCGCCAGAGCAAATAGTTGCTAAAGAGATGAAGCGAACTGCTCCAACTGTGTGCGCCAGTCCGTCGAAGTGGGGGCATACCTGTGCCGGATTTTGGGGAGGGGCTATTCCCCCTCTTCCGCCATCTCCACCATCTTCCGCAGCGTATTAAAATTGCGGGTAGTGGCGGCCACGCCTAATTTTTTCTCTAAGAAGTTATTGCTCAGCTTACCCCGCCCGTAGGTGTCGGGAACATACATATAAGCCGCATAGGGGGTAATCACCAACCGTTCGGAACTGAAATCCTGCGCCAGCAGGGCGGCCGTTTTTTCAGGAGAGGGCGCATCAATTAGGGTCACAAAAAACACCCGACTCAGGTCGTCATCGTCGGCCGTAAAGGGGTTTCCATCCAATATTTGCCGCACCTCGGCAGCCGTGCGCACCGCCACCGCCAGGTCGGCGCCGATGTGCGTGCGGATGAGCTCGCTCACCCGCGTCTCCAGCGCCTTGGGCGCCATATCGGTGCGCAATATGGCATTGCCGCTCTGTATCCAGGTGCGCACCCCTGCAAAGCCGGCCTCGCTCAGCACTTCGCGCAACTGAGCCATCGGCACCCGGTTCTTACCGGTGGGCATTACGCCCCGCAGGAGTACGATGTAGGTAGTCATGGCTATTGCATACGCGCCACCAAATCGGGGAGCGCCAACCGCTCCTGCTCGCCGGTGGTCATATTTTTCAGTGTCAGCAGCCCTGTAGCGGCTTCCTCCTCGCCTACCAGCGCCACGTAGGGCGCCTTGCGGGCGTTGGCGTATTTCATCAGCTTCTGGGGCTCGCCGGCCACAGGATACAAGTCGGCATTGATGCCGGCGGCCCGCGC